>JBGPVY010000043.1:0-16185 GCA_041491905.1 Nitrospiraceae bacterium
ATTGTAAGTCTGATGTTGGACGACGGTGGTAATGATGTCGCAATTCCGGAAGCCTCCGACGGCGGGTGCCAAGGCGATGACAAGAAGGAGAAGGAATGAAATTGTGAAGAAGCGAAAGAGTAGGAAACTCTTCTGTGTTGTGCGCACACTCGTCATGGGCCCTCGTCTACTCGAGTCCGCCTCATTGTCGCACAACTTCTCTCAGGGGGAAAGTCGTGGAACGGAAAAGGGGCGAGGATCGTCCTCGCCCCTTCCTGCTTCATGAGTCTGTGGCTTACTGGATGGCGGCAAACATTTCCTTAATCTGGGGGGTCTTCAGTTTCTTGAGCGCTTTCGCTTCGATCTGGCGGATCCGCTCCCTCGTCACCGAGAGGCCTTGCCCCACCTGCTCCAGCGTGCAGGCCTCATCGTGGCCGATCCCGAAGCGCAGCCGGATGACGGTTTGCTCTCGGGGTGTGAGCGTGCCGAGAATACGTTCAAGCTGGTGCGACATTTCCGTCCGGTGCACATGGGCATCGGGTGGTACGGCTTGCAAGTCGGGGAGCAGTTTCCCGAATTCCGTACTTCCGTCACCCACCGGCTTCTCCAGGGCGACCGGCTCTTGAAAGGCCTGCACGGTTTCGTGGAGTCGCTCCGGTCTCATTCGTAGCACCTGCGCCACTTCTTCGAGTCGAGCCGGACGGCCCAGCTGTTGCCCGAGTCGTCTGGTCACGCGGAGGATGCGGTGTGAGGCTTCAGTCTGGTGAACCGGAATGCGAATGGTCCGCGATTGATCCGCCAGCGCGCGTGTGATGCCTTGACGGATCCACCAGGTTGCATAGGTGCTGAACTTGAACCCTTTGCGGTATTGATAGCGCTCGGCCGCTTTCATCAACCCGATATTTCCTTCTTGCACGAGATCCAGCAAAGTCAGGCCACGGCCCGTGTAATGTTTTGCGACATCCACAACAAGCCGCAGGTTGCAGCGCACCAATTCGTCCTTTGCCCGTTCGAGCACGATCCGAGCGGAGCGGAGGGTGGCCAACCCTTCCTTAAGCTGCTTGGCGATGGCAATCGGAAGCTTCTGCTGTCCCGTTCCCTGCTTGATCGTCTCGGTGAGACAATGATCAGCCTTATCGATCGCGGTGGCTGAGAGTCCGCTCAAACCTCTGACCATCTGGAGTGTGCGTTGCGCCTCGAGCACAGAGTCCGTACGCTTGAGCCGGGGGAAGACTCGTATGGCCTGGCGTAAGGCCTTCCGAATGGTGCTCGTTCCGTCATCGATTTTCTTCGCCAGCTCGACTTCTTCTTCTCTGGTCAATAGGGCGCGTTCGCCGAAGGAGCGAAAGTAGAGTGACTCCAACATGAATGGGCCGCCGCTCACTGCAGTGCGAGTCACCGCCTTTGTCGGCTCCTCAGGTTGTTCCTCTTCGGATGTCTCTCGGCCGATCACATCCAAGAGGTCGCTCGCCTCGGGATCGTCTGCATCAACGTCCTTTGCAATCGTGACAAGCTCTTCTGGCTCATGGGTTGAGAATCGATTGTTTTTCATGTCGTCGTCCCTCCTCTGACTATCTGATGTCTTACTCCGCATGGTCGTGACCTCAACAGGCTCCCGTTCTTCCGTTCTACTTTATGAGAGACAGCGATCCGCCAAACGATTCATTCTGGCTCTGTACTGCCGGGCTGTTCTGTTATCTCTCTACGCAGCAAATCCTATGCTGGATCGTTCATGAGAACGGCAGATCGCGATCCTGCGGAAAAGGCAGCACTATTAGAGCGTTTTAATGAGCAAGTCTGAGAGGGGGTGAGGCAACCTTGCTGCAGGTGTGTAGGGGTGGCCATAGGGCACCAAGCCCAATCGCCACATCTACTTCTGGATCAGCCCTTTCAGAAAAGGGGCGATCGTATCGATGGGAATGGGGAAAATCGTGGTGGAATTTTTCTCCGCCGAGATTTCGACGAGCGTCTGGAGATAGCGCAGTTGCAATGCGACGGGGTTCCGGCCGATCACGTCGGCCGCATCGGCGAGGCGTTGGGAGGCTTCGAATTCGCCTTCAGCGTGTATGACCTTCGCGCGACGTTCGCGCTCCGCTTCCGCTTGACGCGCGATGGCCCGTTGCATCTCCTGCGGCAGGTCCACATTCTTGACTTCCACGGCGGTGACTTTGACGCCCCATGGTTCCGTCTGTTGATCGATGATCCGCTGGAGATCCGCATTGATCTGTTCCCGTTTCGAGAGAAGGTCGTCGAGTTGGCTTTGTCCCAGCACGCTACGGAGCGTGGTCTGAGACATCATGGATGTGGCATATAAGTAGTCTTCCACTTGGATGATCGCGCGCTCCTGGTCCACCACCCGGAAGTAGATAACGGCGTTCACCTTGACGGTGACGTTGTCCTTCGTAATGACATCCTGGGGTGGTACGTCCATTGCCACGGTACGCAGACTGACGCGGACCAATCGATCGATGAAGGGCACGATGATGACGAGTCCAGGACCGTTGCCACCATAGAGGCCTCTCGCAATGCGACCGAGCCGAAAGATCACGCCCCGTTCGTATTCGCGGAGGACATTGAAGGTCAGCTTGATGGCTATGACCACAAGGATGACGAATAGCAGGAGCCCGACAGGAATGAACATTATGATTAGGCCTCTCCTTTTTGGAGCACAGGTTTGACGTAGAGTGTGAGCCCTTGCACTCGCGTGACTTCGGCCTGATCCCCTGGTTGCAGGGGGTGTTCGCTGACAGCCTCCCACAATTCACCGTGGATCGCGAGCTGTCCCTGCGGGGCTAGCGCCGTCTTCGCCACACCGATCGATCCGACCATCCCCTCGCTGCCCGTCATGGGTTGTCGATGCATGGCGCGCACGGCCATCCCGACGATGAGCATAGTAGTAATCGCGGCGAACGCCACCACTGGTACGATCGTGCCCCACGAGAGTTGAAGAAATTCCGCATCCGTTTTTATGAGCATGAGCGAGCCAAGAATCATCGAGGCCACGCCGCCGATGGCCAGGAGGCCGTAACTCGTGACCGTGGCTTCCAGAATGAAGAACACAATGCCCAGGACTACCAGCAGCACACCGGCATAGTTCACCGGCAAAGATTGCAGGGAATAAAAAGCGAGGATGAGGCTGATGGCCCCGACGATTCCCGGTAGGATCGCACCAGGGTTGTAGAGCTCAGCCATGATGCCGATGGTACCGATTGTCATGAGCAGGTAGGCGATGTTCGGATCGCTCAGCGCCTTGAGCAGTTCGAGCCGAAGACCCATCGGGAATTCACGAACAGCGACGCCCGCCGTTCGCAGCACCGTGGGGCCGGTTTGGAGCAGCACTGTGCGGCCGTCCAATTGCTTCAGCAGCATCGGCACATCCTCCACCACGAGATCGATGATCTTCAATTTCAAGGCTTCCCGTTCGGTGACGGAGACGCTCTTGCGCACAGCATCTTCCGCCCATGCGACGTTCCGTCTCCGTTGCTCGGCGAGTGATTTGATGTAGGCGACAGAATCGTTCTCGACCTTCTCCTTCATTGTCTTGTCCATCTCGCCCCCGCCCATCGCGACCGGATGCGCGGCGCCGATATTCGTCCCCGGTGTCATGGCGGCAACATGGCCCGCCAACGTGATGAAGACCCCGGCCGAGGCGGCCCGTCCGCCAGAGGGCGACACGTAGACGACCACGGGAAATGGGGCCGCGATGATGTCCTTAATGATCAGGCGCATCGAGGTGTCCAAGCCGCCCGGCGTATCCAGCTTGATGACCAAAGCGCGGGCTCCCACGGTGTGGGCTTCAGACAGAGCATCATGCAGATACTCCGCGGCAACGGGGTTGATCACCCCTTCATAGGTCGCAACGACTACGGGCCCCCCTGAAGCGGGTGCCTCGGCGTGGCCCGGAACCACGCCGAGGGTCAACGCTACGGCGATGATTGTGGCGAAGTGGAGGGAGAGATGTTGGAGAGCAGGTCCACGCATTTGACACTCCATGCGCGGGAAGCAGAGCAATCTGCGACGGTGTGTGCAGGGATCATACGGCCCACTCTACAGGCTGTCAAGGAACGAGCACAGAGGCTATTCGGACGGTGCATTGGTTCGGGCATTCAGCCTGAGCCAAACAGGCGCAGTGGATGTGCGTATCGAAAGAGAGTTCAATCAGCTCTCCAAGAACATACATGGTAGAGGGCAAAAAATCCGTCACCCTGGTCGGTTGCCTTGTTGAAAACCCGGCGCAGCACTTCTAAAATGAGCCCCAATGTCACATTTTCAATCAGGGGAGCGTATCCATCTGGTCGACAAGAAAGGGCGGCAGTATGCCCTGACCCTGAAGGCCGGAGATCTCTATCAGCTAAGCGGTCACAAAATTGCCCACGATGACCTCATCGGAAAGGCTGATGGTTCTCTAGTCACGCTCTCCGGCAACAAGACGATGTTGGCGCTCAGACCTACGTTCGGTGACTATGTGCTGAAGATGCCGCGTGGCGCGCAGGTGTTGTATCCGAAGGATCTTGCGCTCATTCCCATGTGGGCGGATGTCTATCCTGGCGCTCGCGTGTTCGAGGCGGGGACCGGCTCCGGGGCTTTGACGATGGCCCTCTTGCGCGCCGTGGGCTCGCGTGGCTTGGTGGTGACCTACGAAGCCCGTGAGGATTTCGCGCGAATGGCGATGACGAACATTGAACGGTACATGGGCCCGGTGCCGAATCTCATCCCGTTTCGTCGGAACGCGTATGAGGGGATCAGTTTGCTTGACGATGGTCTACTCTTCGATCGTCTCGTCCTCGATCTTCCTGAACCCTGGCAAGTGGTGCCGCATGCAGCACAGGTTCTTCGTTCTGGCGGCATGTGTTTGAGCTTTGTTCCCACCGTCCCTCAAGTGGTGCAGACGGTTGAGGCCCTTGAGCGAGCGACGGTCTTTGGTATGGTTGAAACATTTGAAACGCTGTTGAGGACCTGGTCGATTCAGGGACGCAGCGTACGGCCGGATCACCGAATGGTCGCCCATTCAGGCTTCATTACGGTGGCCAGGAAAATCGAATCTGGCTTGTGGCCATCAGCCCAAGCTGTTGAGTCTATCTGTGAGGGCATTGATGCTCATGCAGAGCGAGAGGATCACGCGAGATGAATCGGTTGAGTGGAAAGGTCGCGGTGATCACAGGAGGCAACGCGGGTATCGGTGAAGCGATCGCGAAAGCCTTTGCGCGCGAAGGAGCATCGGTCGTGATCACGGGGAGACGGCAAGGGGAACTGGACCGGGTCGTGAATGATATCGTGAAGGAGCAGGGCAAGGCCTTCGCGGTTGCCGGATCGGTTACAGATGAACCCCATATTCAGGAGACGGTGCGTCGGACTGTGCAGCAGTTCGGGCGGCTCGATATCCTCGTCAACAATGCCGGAGTAGGGGATTTTGGGAAGCGCCTGCATGAGATCGATGATGCAACCTGGGCGCAGGTCCTTGACGTCAACCTGACCGGGGTGTTCCGCATGACGCGAGCCGTTCTGCCGCAGATGTTGAAGCAGGGGAAGGGAGCGATCGTCAATATCTCCTCTATCGCAAGCCTGGTCGGGATTCCCACATTGCCGGCCTATGCCGCCTCCAAGGGGGCGCTCGATGCCTTGACCAGAGCCCTCGCGATCGACTACGCCAAGGAAGGCATTCGCTGCAACGTGGTGAATCCCGGACTCATCGATACGCCAATGGCTGCTCCGCTGATGAGCAGCCCCGAACAACTGGACCCCATTCTGTCGCACTATCCTATCCGTCGAGCCGGGAAACCAGAAGAGGTGGCCAATATGGTTCTCTATCTGGCCTCCGACGAGGCAGCCTGGGTTACAGGCGGGACCTTTCCTATCGATGGAGGGATGACCATCTCGTGAGCATGCGTCCCCTGCGAATGGTGAAGGTCACACTCGCGGCGATGGGTGCGTGTCAGTTGGCCCGAAGACGAAGCAGAAGTCGCGACTTCTCAAACCTATGGAAATCAACGCACATACTCAGTTCTGCGGCGTAATCGGCAATCCCGTCGAGCATTCGCTCTCACCCGCGATTCACAATGCCGCGTTTCAGAAACTCGGGCTGAACTTCGTGTATCTGGCGTTCCGCGTGGAAGCAATCGGCGATGCGATCAAGGGTCTTCGCGCCCTGGGCAACTTCCGGGGCGCCAGCGTGACCATCCCCCACAAGGTGGTGGCCGTTCCGTTTCTTGACTCTGTCGAGCCGACCGCACGTCATATCGGCGCGATCAATACCATTGTGGCTGCGGGCGGGGTCCTCACAGGGTATAACACCGATGCGACCGGCGCTTTACGCGCGCTTCGTGAGGGCGCGGTTGCCTTGAAAGGGCGTCAAGTAGTCATGCTCGGGTCCGGAGGCGCTGCTCGCGCGATTGCCTTCGCGCTTGGGAAAGAGGCTGGGATTGATCGCTTGACCATACTAGGAATCGATGACCATGAACGTGCAGCCTTGGCCCGAGATCTCCAGTCGAAGACAGGGATGACCGTGCAGGAATCGCCTCATGATGAGAGTACGTTGCGAAAGGTTCTGCCGGATACTCATGTGCTGATCCATTGCACACCGATGGGTATGTCGCCAAAAGTACACGAGACCTCTGTACCGGCGACGTTGCTCCATGCGGGATTGACGGTCATGGATATCGTCTACAACCCTCGGGACACCCGGTTGCTGAAGGATGCCAAGGCGGCAGGCTGTCGCACGATTCCAGGGCTTGAGATGTTCCTTCATCAAGCCGCGGCGCAGTTCGAGCTCTGGACCAATCAGGCTGCTCCAGCCGACGTCATGCGCGCTGTCCTGGAAACCCGTTTCTCATGAACATCGTGCTGATCGGCTACCGGGGGACCGGCAAGAGTACGGTGGGCAGGCTGCTTGCGGCACGATTAGGACGAGAGTTCGTGTCAACCGATGCGGAGATTGTCAAGCGTGCGCAACGTACGATTCCGGAGATCGTCGCCCAACAGGGATGGGACTACTTTCGCGATCTGGAGTCCGATATCTGCAGGGAACTCGCCAGCCGTGACCAGCTTGTGATCGATACCGGCGGTGGGGCCATACTTCGCGCGCAGAATGTCGAGGCGCTGAAGAAAGATGGGACCCTGTTTTGGCTGACGGCCTCTGTCGAGACGATCGCGAAACGAATCGGCGGTGATAATCAGCGCCCCTCGTTGACGGGGACCAAGTCATTCATCGATGAAATTCAGGACGTGTTGCGGGAACGGACGCCGAAGTATAGAGCGGCCGCCGATCACATCATCAGGACCGATGATCGATCGATCAATCAGCTGGTTGAGACGCTGCTCACGCTAGTGTGAGTAGCCTACTCGATCATTGTCCCTGTCATACATATCTGGTTGAGGCTGTGCCGTAGCCCCGTTCTTGACAAGGTCTGCTTCGAAGTGTTTGAAAGAGGCCAAGTGCGCCCGTAGCTCAATTGGATAGAGCATCGGACTTCGGATCCGAGGGTTGGGGGTTCAAGTCCCTCCGGGCGCACCAATATATCAATATGTTATGAGTTTTCACGTTATCTCAGTTTGACATATGTAGAAGCAGTGTAGAATTAGCGCTGCCGATCAGCGCATTTTCCAGCATCCGGCATACTGAAATCATGCTCACCGATATCTTCGCAGACCGCTACGCCAAGCGCATCCTTTGGGAACAATGCACGGAGACCGAAACAAGACTCCTAACCCAATGCTTTCGCATCATCGCCGAGCAACTCATGCCGTACTGGACCGCCGACGGAAAGGAGAGCGATCCGGCCAAAAGGAAGTGGACCTCGCTCCATGATCGCCTGAGTATGGAGCTTGGGCTCGATGAACTCGCGCCGAAGGTCTACGCATTCCAGGCGACCGTGATGGGGAAGCCACACACAACTTCTGGTTTCTGGACTGTTGATAAAGTCTGCAAAGACTTCGTATGCGCGAAGTACACCAGAGCAGTGTCGGCAGATCGATTCATGAAGGAACGCATCAGTTTTGTTGAACTCGCGTTCCGCCTGCGCGAAGAAGAGCTCACCGCGCTGGATCGGGAACGGCCGACGATACTTGGTGGCTTGAATTTCGATGACCTGATCGATTCTGGTCGCGGGATACGGATCCCAGGGAAACCAGGTGAAGGTCGGAAGGCCTTCAACAAGTCGTTAAAGGCGCAATTCGCCCAGTATGTTGATGAACTGAACGAGAGGTTTTGTCGTACTGGGACACAACTGAATTATCACAATGGATTCATCCAAGTTGCAGCCGATGAACTGGTTGAGCATCAAATCGAACGACCATTTTGGGCAGTCGTAGGCGACCCTATTTGGAAGAACGTAGACACCGACATGAAGGAAGCGCTAGATCGACGAGACGGGGGCCAAAAGGACCCCGTCCTTTATGCTGCTAGGGCGCTGGAAAGTATGATCAAGATCATCTCCGATCAGAAGGGCTGGACGCATGGGCGCGAGAAGGGCGCGCACAACTACATTGACAATCTTGGCAGCGCGAAGAACGGGGAATTCATCAAGGAGTGGGAGCGTCAAGCGCTCAAGGCCCTCTTCACGGAGATTCGGAACCCAGTGGGTCACGGTGCCGGAAGCGGCCAGATGCCCGAGCTGACATTCCAACAGACCAACTGGGCGATTGAGACATGCATGTCGTGGATCAAGAGTCTCATTCAGCGCATCTAATCAGAAGTAGGGGGGGGAGAATCGGATTAGGGGCGTCTGGGATGAAGATTCGTCGACTAAAACTACCGATTCACGCACTCTCACGACTGTCGGAGAACGAGCGGACCTTTCTGTTAATGGCTGGTCACATGCAGAACGAGTTCGTGGTTCTTAACAAAATCTTTGCTTGGTGCATCTCACCTACAAAAAGTGCTACTCCCGTCGAGTCTGAGGTCAACGGCTCCCAGAGCTTCATCATTGCGAAGATACTTGCAGGGAAACTACTAGAAGGTTGGCAGTTGATGAGCACGGCCTACTTTGGTTCAAAGCTATCCCATGAGCTGGAACCCGTACTTCATGAGTCAACTCGGCTCTCGCTCGATGGCCTAAAGTCCTACTTCAGTCAATCGAACCCGATCTACACAGTTCGAAACTCCTTTGCTTTTCACTACTCTGCGGAGGAGATTGCACGTCACTGGCACGAAGCAGCAAGCGAACCGAACTTCAGCTTTCTCATCGGAGACGAGTACGGGAACACTTTCCATCAGGCGTCCGAGATTGCCGCAGGCTTGGCACTCCTCAACGGAATCAAACCAAACGACAGGGCAGCTGCTCTAGAGACGTTTCTGGACGACGTTCAGAAAGTCACAGCGCTCTTTAGCGACTTCCTTTCTGGGGTTATATTTGTCATCCTCGAACGCTGCTTCGGTGAAACTCTGTCAGCTCTCGGAGTCGAAGAGGATGTGCACCCAACGCGAGGCATTGACGAAATTGACATTCCATTCTTCTATATACCACCTAATGCCCAAACAATTGCCTAACCTCGCGCACCAGCGCGAGCGGCAGAGCGGATAAATATAGGCGCTTGGCTGCGGCACCTACCTCTGAGGAGCCAGTGCTTCGGCCAGCCAGCCTTTTTCCTTGGCAGAGAGCGTCCGGCAGACTCCCACCGCGTACAGGACGGCCTCACGCTCACGGGCTGTGAGCCATCCCTTGAAGCTCGTCAAGTCATTCATCATCGCCTCCTCAAGCTGCCCTAGGCTCACTTGTCGCTCTGCTTGTGTGCAGTCGAGGAAGGAGTCGTGCGCTAAGAAGTCGTGGTCGCTTTTGCGAATCCCCACCTGGCAGTCCCTGAGGTGTGGACGGGCTTGGAGCCAGGGACTGATATCTGAATTGATTAGAAATACGATGGTGGGTGGCTGCGCGCGGACAACCACGATGAATTTGTGCTTGGCGGGATTAGTGAACTCACAGAAGCAGTGAAAGATTGCTCCAGGGACGAGTCGTTCTCTTATGTACTGGAGTTTGTCTTCGGGGGAGAGCGCATCACCCAAATGCATGTGTGCTGGATGCTATCGACGCAAGTGTTCGAGGAGGCTCGCGCCATCCGGCAATGTCGCGATGATCTGTTCCAGCTCAATAATGTCGTTTTCATCAACAGAGTCCCATGCCTCATCGTGGCTGAGGCGCGTCAACTCCGTAAAGCTCAGGTTGCCGTAGCGCTTAATAGCCTCCTGCAGGCACTCTAGATCTGACTCACTAAAGAGCGCTTCGTCCGCCTCACGACGCGGGACCACATCATAGCGTCCATCCACCGTGAAGGCCTCTTGTGCCTCCTCTTCCACTGCACACGTTCCGTCTCCACGCACGGCCTTCATGATGTCATAAGTTCCGCTTGGGACGGGACCATGTTTCATGGCGACATAGCTATCGCCACTGATCAAACGGCCGTATCGCTCCAGATGGATGCGATCTGCAAAATAGAATAATTTTGAGATTGAGTGGAACGTGGGGGAAGGGATGCGCTTCGCGATCCAAAGAATAGCGTTCAAGGCCTTCTCAGGATCGAACCGGTGGGTCCTCATGGCTAAAGGCTACCTGCATGGGCCATGCATGTCAAGAAGGGGTCTCCCTGAGATGAATCAAGCGGGGTGTCCGCTTCCTTGCCAGGCGACTGTCAGTACGCCATGGCATCGAGCAACTGGATATTCTGCACCCCTGGGCGCGTACCCAGGAGTTCGGCGCACTGGCGCGCCTCGGCTTCCGAATGGAAACGGGCGATACATTCCCGCCCTTCGTCTGTCCAGCGTAGTTCCATCGCACACAAGTATACCCTAGTTGCTATGCACTAGGCTATAGCTCGCGCCGCTCGGCTTCAGGCCGAGGGCTTCGTGGGATTATCGAAATACGACTCGATCCCGCCCGTGTCTTTTTTCTTGGCGAGTGGCAGTGCGTGGGTCCGCACCGCGCTCGCCGGGGTCAAGCCAAGGTCCTGGAGGTAGTGCAGCAAACCCTTTTGCGCCTGAGCCATCAAGGCCGCCTCGGGTTTCTGTTTCCAAATGACCGCCCCTTCACGCGATCGTGTTTCATAGACGCTGGACTCTCGGCAGGCCTCGCGGCATTTTTGGAATTGCTCATAGTAACTAAAGGCCAGCAGGAGCACGCCGCCCATGCCGGGGTGCAAGATGCGACGTGCCGTCAAACTGCGCACCAAGCTATTCCAGTATTGCGATTCGAGACGCGAGAGGCCGTGCGGCTTGACGGGAATCCCGGCGACAACAAGTGGTTCATCGTCATTGGCCGGGCGCCGTCGCCGCTGGCCTTGAAGCAACTTGAGTTCTATTGGAACGGGCTTCCGACCTTTTATACAGACCCTCCTGGTTGGGCGGACTGTGTAGAACTTAGAGCATCGGACTTCGGATCCGAGGGTTGGGGGTTCAAGTCCCTCCGGGCGCACCACTCCATCCTTGAAGCTTCAGGATGGAATCATTGAAGTATCAGTAGCTTATAACTGATCTGTCTGGCCCTTTCGAACGGGTCATCCCCCCACCAAAGCTGCATAGATTTCTCGTGTCCCCAGCAGTACTTTTACTACAAGAAGCAGAATCCCTGGGGTTCCGAATGGTGCTATGCTATAGGCAGGGTCGTGTGGGGCTTTCTAGCGGGAGGTTTCTCGGGCGTAGGCAGCGGCAGGTCTGGACGAGACATTGCCCCTGTTGTGGACGCTGGTTGACGAAGCAGGATCCCACGGCACCCTGGGTCTGTTCTTGCGGATGGCTGAGTGGATAAGAGCACAGTCACCAAGAGGAGGGGCTTATCATGAATCATGTAGTCCTCCATGATGTCCGGGCTGGTTTTTTTCTGATGGTGAGCTTGGCCATGTTGGCCTTCATTTGTGCTGTAGCCGCGTTAAGTACCGTGATGCGTCCGGCTCGGTGGGCTGATCGCAAGCAATCCTAATTCTAAACTGTTTTCTCTCTAGTCCACTCTTTCGCGGTTGGTAACAGAAGGGCACCCGCTCCCTCACCTACCGCGTCTATCCCCAAGAGCCATCTCCAACAGCCTGACAATCCAAGCAAAATGGCTACGGCCGCTGGTGAGCCTCATCTTTTCATTCAGGTGCTATATTTGATCTACACAGGCAAAATTTTATTTCAAGGATGGGGGAACAATCATGATCGGAAGTCCAATGAAAACAGGTGTCGTGGCGGCGATGGGGCTCGTCCTGTTGGTTGGTCAGGGCTGTAGCATGAAATGGCTGCAGTCCGATGGAGAGACGGGAGCAGAGTCTGGGCAAAACGGTGCGAATTCAAACTTTCCTGGTATGGCTCGAGGTGGTTCAGGGGGAGGGCTAAGTGGTTTTTCTCAGAATCCCTCGGAAGAGCGTCTGGGGAAGGGCGGCGATATCGCATCGCGTTCCTCCTCAGGGATGAGCGCCCGTCAGCGTGCGGAAATAACTAAAGAGGAAAAGGCGGCCATCGAAGCTGGCTTACAGGACGTGTTCTTTGGATATGATCAGTGGAGCCTTTCAGATGCCGGAATGGAGGCATTGAACAGCGACGCACAGTGGCTGAAGGACCATCCTGGAGCGGTGATGAAGGTCGAGGGTCATTGCGACGAACGAGGCACAGCTGATTACAACATCGTGTTGGGGGATAAGCGAGCCAAGGCTGCGCGCAGCTATCTGATCGAGTCTGGTGTGGGCCCCAAGCAGGTGGCAATCGTGTCGTACGGCAAGGCGCGCCCTTTCTGCACGGACCCTGCTGAATCCTGCTATCAGCAGAATCGTCGTGGGCACGTTCTGTTGAATGTGAAGAAGTAACCGAGAGACTCACGGTCTCCAAGGAACCCCGGCGCCTCTTCATACGAGCCCGGGGTTCATTGTTTAATTGGGATGAAGCAGCATGGTTCTCGTAAAGAATCAGCGGGATTCAAGTATGAAACATCCTCAGCCTCGCATGATCAAAGAAGAGCCTCCTATAGAGAAGCGCCAACAAGCACGTTTTACAGCACAATTCAGAAGCACCTTTTCGGGCGGGCAACGAGAGGGCCAAGGTTGGACGCTTGACCTCTCTACCGGCGGTTGTAAGATCGAAACGGATTTGCCAGTGGTCGTGGGGGCTTCGTTTGAGTGCCGCATCTATGTCCCTGGACTTGACTGGCCTTTGCGGATCGACGAAGCCCAAGTGCGGTGGGTCAAGACCAGGACATTTGGCATCCAGTTCACGAAGATTCAACCCGATGAGGAGCCAAAACTCATGCGGGTCATTGCCAGTCTCAACGAAGAACTTCAGGCGTAACCTTTCTCATTCACCTTTCTTCCCTTTGATACAGACGGTTTGGACGCCCCGGCAGATCTGAGGGTGAGGAGTCCTGCGCTCGTTCACGGAACTGTTCGCTGCCTCAGGGCGCCCTATGGTATAAGGCAACGGTAGGATCTGAAGGAAGTGGATCCTTCCAGGGCTCCTTCTCAGACCAGGTAATCTGAGATCTGCACTATGGGACAAACCGCAACTTCAGCACAGACAGGATTTAAGATGGCGACCGTAGCCGGCGGCTGCTTTTGGTGCCTCGAAGCGGTCTATGACCAGATGAGGGGTGTGGTAGCGGTCGAGTCCGGCTATATTGGTGGTCAGGTAGATCATCCGACATATGAAGCCGTGTGTAGCGGCAGGACTGGTCACGCAGAAGCGGTCCGTATCACGTTCGACCCCATCGTCGTCAGCTATCGCGAGTTGCTTGAAGTGTTTTTTGTCATCCACGATCCTACGACTCTCAACCGGCAAGGTCATGATGCCGGCACACAATATCGCTCGGCAATTTTCTACCATGCACCTGAGCAGAAGCAGATTGCCGAGGAGGTGATCGCAGCTGTAACGAAAGAGAAGCTCTATGCCAATCCGATCGTGACGGAAATCGGGCCTGCCGGGACCTGGTACGAAGCCGAGCCCTATCACCAGGAATATTTTGCGCGGAATCCTTTCCAGGGCTACTGTACAGCCGTCATAAGGCCGAAAGTGGTCAAGTTTCGCAAGCAATTTGCGTCGAAGTTGAAGACGTAACCTCACACGGTGTCTTTCGATGCATCCCGAAAAATTCGTCAATAAGGAGATCTATCCTTCGATGAGAAGGTATATGAGATCGGGATGTATGGGATGGCGGGTGCTCGCATCGTGCGATAGAGAAGCAGATGGAGGGGGGCGGCTAAAGGTTTCAGCCCGTCTGCATCAATAGGCCTGTGCCGCTGATCTCATTCTCATTCGGTAGAGTTGTGAGGCTCATAAGAGTGGGGCAGGGTCTTGATCCAGCTAGGCGTCTTCCTCTCCCCCGCCTGGTCGGATGCGCGCAGACCCACGAAGTCGAACAGCTGTCGGTCCAGGAGAAGCGGCGGCGCCACGTTCGACAGGGCGGCGAACATACTGTCAGTACAGCCGGGCGACCGTTGTTCCCATTCGCGCAAGAACTCCTTCACCTGTTTCCGCTTGAGATCCTCTTGTGAGCCACAGAGATCGCAGGGAATAATGCGAAACGCGCGAAGTTCCGCATACCGAGCGAGATCGTTCTCCCGCACAGCGGAGAGCGGGCGAATGACCACATGCCGGCCATCTTTCGAGCGTAGTTTCGGCGGCATCGTCTTGAGCTTGCCGGTATAGAACAAGTTCAGGAACAGGGTTTCAACAATATCATTCCGGTAGTGACCCAATGCGATCTTGGTCGCGCCCATTTCCGTGGCGACGCGATAGAGGATGCCACGACGGAGTCGGGAGCAGAGCGAACAGGTGCTCTGCCCTTCAGGGATGAGTCGCTTGACGATTGAGTAGGTGTCCCGTTCCTAGATATGGAATGGCACTCCGATATGTGAGAGATAGTCGGGAAGTACATGGGCAGGAAACCCGGGCTGCTTTTGATCCAAGTTCACCGCGATAAGGTCGAAGTGAATCGGAGTGCGTCGTTGCAAGACCAGCAATAAGTCGAGCAGAGCATAGCTGTCTTTCCCGCCTGATAGGCAGACCATGATCTTGTCGTCATCTTTGATGAGACCATACTCGCCAATGGTTTCCCCGACGAGACGAAGTAGCTTGGTTTGCAGCTGTTCCGTGGCTTCATCCAGTCTTAGGTATGGGCGTGAGGGGCTTGCCGAATGCGACATGGGTTGGCATTCTACGCGGTCAGCCGCGTGGCTGTCGATCTTCAGCGGGGGGATCATGGGGAAGGATGAGAACCGCTCCGTCGGGAAACTTCAGTCAGTCCTGTTCGTGTGCACGGGGAACATTTTTCGGAGTGTGACGGCAGAATACGCACTCAAGGCGAGACTCGGCGCAGGCACGTCCTGCGTCGTCAGCTCGGCCGGGATCGACGCCAAGCCTCAGTCGGTGCATGACTGGGTCCAGACCCGATTGCGCGAGAAGGGAGCTGATCCCACCACACATGTCCCACGACAACTCACCAGGGATCTAGTTGAGGCTGCCGACCTTGTCATTGCAATGGGGCGAAACCACCAAGTTTTCGTTCGGGAACAATTTGGACGTGACGTTCCCTTGTTTAATCAGGCCTGTCTCGGCCACGATCATCCGATTCTTGATCTGCATGAAGTGATGCCGGATTGGGAGACCGACCCTGAGCGGGCCCGCGCCTACGTGTGGTCGGTGATCGATGTCATCTGGGCCACGGCACCAGCTCTTCTTCCTCGCCTCCGTTAGCCCAGCTTTGCGGCACATACCGCCTGTGCCGGTTCATTCTTGGACTCGATCGGACATTTTTTCTCCACTTATTGGCCGCAGTCAACGGAAAGGCCTCTAAAATTGGGGTAATGTTGAGGCACGTGCTATATTTTCCACAGCAGCTCTTGCAGGTTGACTCCGCGGAACATGGTATCGATGCAACCTTCACGGACACAGGAAGTGACAGCGTCTGACAGCCATGACCGCGAGCCTGAATGGGTCTCGTGGTCCAACGACAAACTCCTGAACCTCCCCATGAGCCAACTCGGGGTCACCCTCGACGGGGCGTTCCTGTCAGAACGGATCCAACAACTCTACGCCGAACTCGACGCCCGACAGCTCCTCTTCCGTCCCCACTTTTGGTTGTCCAACGAATGGTTTACTCCGGATGGTGTGCCGGGGATTGCCGTGCCGTTTTATCTGGCCCATCCGCGCCTCGCGAAACTTGAACTGGACCAGATGCTCGAGGTCGAGGGTGGGACCCCCGAGTGGTGCATGCGCATCTTGCGGCATGAGGCGGGCCACGCCATGGAAAATGCCTA
>JBGPVY010000234.1:0-4723 GCA_041491905.1 Nitrospiraceae bacterium
AAGGCGCGTCCCTGGGCGAAGAGGCTGTCTTGGCAGACTCAGGGCGGGCGGGTGAAGTAGCCGCCAGGGTTGGGCGGGTGAGAAGACTGGCCTTTTTGAGCATCCTGCTGGGGTGTTCTCTCCTTGCCACAGACATGCAGGCCATCGAAGTTCTACTGTGCCAAAATGGTTTTTCGCAGCCTGCTAGCCGGTCGATTCCTCTCGCCGAAAGAGCACGGTATGGGTAGCCAGGACACGGAGTTCCACCGTAGTGCCTTCCTGATAGACGCTCGTGGACCCTTGACTGCTATGGACGATTTGACCGGAGGGGAGACTGACCGCGTACAGATTCTCCGAGCCATGGAATTGGCGAGAAAGAACGCGCGAGCGGGCGCCTTCCGTGGGGACGAGGTGAATGTCGTCAGGCCGAATCATGACGACCACGGCGGTGCCGTCCTTGCACTCGATCGTGTCGGGAAACTCTCCCAGTTCGGTGTGGACCATGCCCTGGGAGACGGTTCCAGGAATGAAGTCCGCCTGACCGACAAAGTCGGCCACGAAGGGTGTGGCCGGCATGTGGTACATCATCTCCGGCGTATCGAATTGCTCCAAACGGCCCTGGTTGAGGACGGCGATCCGATCGGCCATGGCAAACGCTTCGTCATGGTCATGTGTCACGAGCACGGTCGTTGTCTTGGTCCGGCGTAACAGGTCGTGCAACTCTTGGCGCATGCGTCCAGCCATGTCAGGGTCCAAATTGCTGAATGGCTCGTCGAGCAGCAGCACGACGGGATTCTGGACGAGGGCGCGAGACAACGCGACCCGCTGTTGTTGGCCGCCTGATAATTCGTGAGGATACCGCCGCTCGAATCCCTCCAGTCCTGTGAGGCGCAGCATTTCCTGGACCCGCGCGGCGCGTTCGCTTCGGGCGAGTTGGCGGAGCCCGAAGGCGATGTTGTCCTGTACGCGCAGGTGGGGAAACAGCGCATACTCTTGAAAGACCATCCCGACGCGCCGGTTCTCCGTAGGGATCATCATGTCTGGCGACGACACGAGTTGGCCCGATAAGAAAAGTTGGCCGGAGCGAACCGGTTCAAATCCGGCGATCGCCCGAAGAATTGTCGTCTTCCCACATCCTGAAGGGCCAAGTAGGCAGAGAATTTCCCCTTCTCGTGCCTCGAACGAAATTCCCTGGACCGCGGGCCGTCCGGTTTCGTAGGCGCAGGAAACATAGCGCAGTTCCAAGACCGAGGAGGCCGGTGTAAAGAGGTTGCCCTGGAACGTGGCTTCCCGTGAGGGAGTTGGTGCGGTAGAATGGTCTGAGATCACGGAATCACGATCCTTCCTCTAGGCGGCGCGCCAATCTTTCGAGACTAACAAGGCCAGTGCCGGGAGACTCAGTAAGACAATGAGGAGTGCGGAGGGGGCGGCGAGCTGATAATACTCCTCGCTCGCTTCCATCCAGACGCGAATGGCCAGGGTGTCGAATCCCACCGGCCGCAACAAGAGAGTCGCAGGTAATTCCTTCATTGTCTGAAGGAATATCAAGACCCAGGCCACGACAAATCCGTTCCGGACGAGTGGCAGCGTCACCCGTCGCCAGGTGTCACGCATTCCAAGGCCGAGCGTGCGTGCGACCTCTTCCAGATTCGGCGAAATGTGCTGGAGCGCCGGCTCTAGCGACTGGAGCCCGGCTGGGAGAAAGTGGATCACGTAGGCCACGATGAGGATCAGCACCGAGCCATAGAAAACAGGGGCCAGTTTGGTAAAGAGGACGAGGACGGCCAGTGCTGCCACCGGTCCTGGGAGCACATAGCCGGCATAGGCGGCTTGCAGGCAGCCCAGGTTCAGCATAGTCGGGCGGCGGCTGGCGAGGTAGGCAATCGGCAAGCCGATCAACACGCCGCCTGTGGCGGCGCTGGCGGCCAGGATGCCGCTGTTCCAGACGAACCCGAAGAACCGGCTTTCGAGCGTTGCCTGCGCCTCGGGCGACAGGCTCCATTGAACCAATAGCGAGGCTGGGAGTGCGAAAGCCGCGCCGACGATCAGCCCGAGATAACCGGTGACGGCGACGGTGCCGAGCCAGCCATATTGGTGCCGTTGCGGAGCCCGGTAGTGGCCGGTGGTCTGGTAAAACCGGCTCCGTTGTCGGAACCACCGTTCAGTGATCAGGAAAATCAGCGCGAGACCAACCAGCAGGAGGCTCAAGATGCTCGCCGCGGTATTGTCGGACCGCCCAGTCATCTGCTGGAATACGGCATAGGTGAGCGTCTGGTAGCGAAGCAATGACACCGCACCGAAGTCCGAGACGACGTACAAGATGACGAGCGCAACTCCGGCGGCAATCGAAGGGCGCATCAGCGGCAGCGTCACGCGCCAGAGGGTCGAGAGACGGGAGACGCCGCTGGCCCGTGCCACCTCTTCGAACGACACATTCATACTGAGGAGGGCACTGCGGCTCAGGAGATAGACGAAGGGAAACGTATCCAATGCCATGACGAGCGTCGTGCCCAAATAACTATGGGGAGAAAAGATTCTGGCCTGGGGACCGGCCACCAGTTGCCAGAGATGCTCGACGGGGCCGCCGAATCCCAATAGGTAGGTATAGACATAGGCCAGCACGTAGGTCGGCATCGCCAACGGAAGGACCAAGGCGCCTTCCCACAGCCGGCGACCTGGAAATTCCACGCGTGTGACCAGCCAGGCGGTCGAGACGCCCAGGATCAGCGTGATGACCGCCACGCTGGCGGCCAGGGAGATGGTGTTGAACAGCAACTCGGGAATGCGGGTCGCCCACAAACGGCTCCAGACAACCGGATCGGCCGAGAGGGCTTGTGCAGTGACATAGCCGAGCGGGAGCAGGATGATTCCCGCACTCGCCAAGACAACGAGTTGCAGCGGCGAAGCAAGTTGTTGGCGAATTGTGCTCACGATGGGTCCCTTCGAGTTACCGGAGACCCACTTGTTCGATCAGGGTGAGAGTCGGCTCGCGCAGTTCGGCCAGTTTGGTGAGGGGGACCAGCGCCGCGCGGAAACTCTTCCGTTCCACGAGCGCCGGGTCCGCCTTCACATCCTGGTGGAGAGGATATTCCTTGTCGAGATCCGCAAATAATTTCTGTCCTGCTTGAGCGACTAAGAATTCTACGAGAAGCTTGGCGCTGTCGAGGTGCTTGGTCGACTTGATGACGCCGACCCCAGCGACATTCATGATCGCCCCCATGCCGCCCTCTTGCTGATCCGGCATCAACACCGCGATCGGCGCTTCTGGTTGAGCGGCCAGATGACGGTACACGTAGTAGTGATTCACAATACCCAGCGCGACTTGCCCCTTGGCAACGGCATCCACGATTTGCGAGCTTTTCTGGTAGACCTGACTGTCCGCATTGGTTTTGAGGCCTTGCAGGAACTGCCTGGTCTTCTCGTCTCCATACGTGGCGCGAATGACCGACACGCCTGCTTGGAGATACTCGCTGCCGGAATTCGGAATCGCAATCTTATCTTTCCATTTTGGATCGGCGAGGTCGAGGAGCGATGTCACTTGGTCCGGTTTCACCATCGTGTGGTTGTACACCACGATCCAGAATCGCCCGGAGAGCCCCACCCAGGCATTGTCCGGTGCGCGAAACTGTGCTGGGATGGCTCGTTCGACTTCCCG
This sequence comes from Nitrospiraceae bacterium, assembly GCA_041491905.1. Classification (GTDB taxonomy): domain Bacteria; phylum Nitrospirota; class Nitrospiria; order Nitrospirales; family Nitrospiraceae; genus Palsa-1315. The sequence continues at coordinate 3,635 of JBGPVY010000234.1, forward strand.
CATATTCAATGGGCGGAGGAGGCCGGCTGTTCGGGCCAATTCCAAGCTGCCGGCGTCGTTGGTGATCAGGAGATCTGCCGGCGTGCGATCACCTTCAGCCTTTAGTCGATTGACCAATTCTGTCGTGCCGGACGACAACAGCTCGATTTGAATGCCGGTACTTGCCGTAAAGGCGTCGAGCACCGGCTTGATGAGTCGTTCCCCGCGACCGGAGTAGATCGTGAGTTGGTCGGCGGCCGGGGCGGAGGGCACGAAGAACCCGACGACGAAGAGCAGAAGGAGACCTGAGAGAATCGTCCGGCGCAATGTGGGTAGAGAGCATACGAATGACATGAGAGGGTCCTTATGAAATTGAAATTGATAAGCTGTCTCAAAATGATACTAAAAAAAGGCGGGTTCGTCAATGACGGCAGCGAGAACAGAGGCCGTAGAGCTCAAGTCGGTGGGTCTTGATGGTAAATCCGTTCCGGATGGCCACTTCTTCCTGGAGCCGCTCAATTTCCTCGTTTTCAAATTCCACGATCTTCTCGCAGCCGGTGCAGATGAGGTGATCGTGGTGGCCCTTGTGCGAGACGTTGTCGTACTTCGTCTGAGAGCCGAAGTGCCGGGCTTGTGCCAGGCCGGCATCGCAGAACAGATTGAGCGTCCGGTAGATTGTCGCGAGTCCAAGGTGAGGATCGGACTTAGCCAGCTGGTGATACATGGCCTCCGCGGTAATGTGCTCTTGCCGGAGGAATGCGCTCAGAATCATTTCACGTTGGCGGGTGAGCTTGAGCTGATGCTTGCCCAGGTGCTCCTTCAGGGCCCCCATTTCCTTCACATGCTTTTTTGCCATGACGGGCCTCCGATGGGACCTCATTAAAGACGAAACTGCCCAACTGGTCAAGGGGGGCCGCGCGCGAGCAGCACAGATGGAAGGAATTGACGGAGAACTCAGGGGCTGTCTATAGTGCTCCCTTCAAAAAAAGGTGGAACGATGGAGGTACGACCGGCATGCGGAAACCCAATCAGATTACGGTCGACCGGGCCCTCCTGCTCTACGTCCTGCATCTGGCGGAGCCCCACGGGCTGCTCAGCGATGTGAAGCTG
>JBGPVY010000292.1:0-3362 GCA_041491905.1 Nitrospiraceae bacterium
CAATCGCATCGTCTTCAACTATATCCCATTTGCCGACCACCATGCCTTGCTTGATCCGAGCACGTCCGACTTGACCGGACGCTGCCTCGAGATGCTTGGGGCGTTGGGCTACGATCAGAGGCACCCCGCCGTGGCGCCGGCCCTCCGGTTCCTCAAGCGAGAGCAGGAGACCGACGGCAGTTGGTATGGTCGGTGGGGCGTCAATTACATCTATGGCACCTGGTCCGTCCTAGCTGGTCTCCGTGCGATCGGAGCGGATCTCTCGGAACCCTATATTCGCCGTGCGGTCGCCTGGCTTGAGTCGAAGCAGAATCCCGATGGCGGATGGGGTGAGTCTTGTCTTTCTTACGGTGACGACCCTGCGTGGAGCGGGAAGGGGGACAGTGCGCCTTCTCAAACGGCCTGGGCCATCATGGGACTCATGTCGGCCAGGATGACCGATGCCTTCAGCGTCGCTCGCGGCGTCCAATATCTGCTCCGTCACCAAATGAAGGATGGGTCGTGGGAAGAGGTTCGCCATACAGGCACCGGATTCCCTCGGGTGTTTTATCTCCGCTACCATTGGTACTGCCGGTACTTTCCGTTGTGGGCCTTGGCCATGTACCGGAATCTGCGGACGCGCGGGAAGATGCGGGCCGACGAAGTACGGGAGCACGTACTCGCGTCCGGGCATCATCGAGCCGATCGTTGAACCGCCCGCCGACGTCATCCGTTGGCGCGGGGCAACCCCTCTCAGGATCTGCGGTGCATCCCATCGCCATCTTTGCCGCGACTCGCTGGGAACTCCAGGCCGTTCGGCGCGCGCTCGCGACGGATCGCGTTGCGACAATCGCCGGAGTCCGTTGCCATATTGGACAGCGAGGGGATCGTACGTATTGGCTCATCCAAACCGGCGTCGGTCCCGTTGCGGCCGGCACTGTTGCGGGAAGGGTGTTAAAGGAGCAGGCCATGTCGCTGGTCCTGTCTACGGGTTTTGCCTGCGCGCTCGTACCGGCTCAGGTGGGAGACCTCATCGTTGGCACAGCGGTGTCTTCTGTGCATGCTGAAGGAACCTGGACGATGAGGAATGACCGTGTACTCTGCGATGGGGCTGTACGCGCAAGCCTTCTCATCGTGGCGCAGGATGCGGGGTTGGTCGCACGGGTCGGAACAGTCGTGTCATCGGGGACTGTGGTGTGGCAGGCGCAGGAGAAGCGCTTGCTGCGTCGTCTGACCGACGCGACCGGGCTCGATATGGAAAGTGCTGCGGTGGCGTCGGTGGCTCAGGAGCGAGGCCTACCTATGGCGATCGTGCGGACGGTCTCCGATCTGGTGGATGAAGATCTTCCTCTTGACTTCAATCTCTTTCTCAGGCCCACTGGCTGGATAAAAGGTATGCAGGCACTCATCGGTCGCCCCTCCAGCGTTGAGGGGCTGAATCGGCTGCGAAAGCAGAGCCGGGTGGCAGCGGATCGATTGACTGAATGGTTTCAGCGCTATGCGGAGACAGACAGTGAATCTCTTCGACTGCCCAGGTAACTGATGACGAACGTGATCGAACAACTAGGTGCGTGGGTCGTCATTCGTGTACAGGAGATGGGCCGCATGCTGTTGTTTGTGCTGTCGGCTTTTGCCTGGCTGGTGCGGCCTCCGTTTCGATTCCATCAAATCATGAAACAGCTCCATTTTATCGGGTATAGATCCACGTTTGTCGTCGTGCTCACCGCAGGGTTTACGGGGATGGTGCTAGCGCTCCAAGGGTATTATAGCTTGCGGAAGTTTGGTTCCGAGGGGTTGCTGGGCTCCGCGGTGGCGTTGAGCATGATCCGGGAGTTGGGACCGGTGCTGGCTGCGTTGATGGTGACCGCGCGGGCCGGATCAGCCATGACCGCCGAGATCGGCATCATGCGGATTACGGAACAGATTGATGCGCTCGATACCATGGCGATCAATCCGCTGCAATATTTGGTCTCACCAAAACTGGTCGCCGGCGTGATCGGGGTGCCGTTACTCGTGGCCATATTTGATGTGGTCGGTATCTACGGCGGCTCTCTCGTCGGAGTGGATCTGCTGGGAGTGAGCGAAGGGGCCTATTGGAACTCGATCGAATCGGCCGTGGAATGGAAAGACGTCTACGGCGGCATTCTCAAGTCGATCAGCTTTGGGCTGATCGTCAGTTGGGTCTGCTGCTATAAAGGCTTCTACACGAGGCAGAGCGCCGAGGGACTTGGGAGTGCGACGACGGAGGCGGTGGTATTGTCGTCGGTGCTCATCCTCGTAGGGGACTATGTCTTGACGTCGGTGCTCCTGTAGAACCAAGGGGTGAGGGGTGAAGGGTGAGGCGATTTCAAATAAGCGAAGTCCTGTACCCCTTATGCCTGACGCCGTACGCCTCACGGAGCACGCATGATCAGGCTGATCGGCGTCGAAAAAAAGCTTGGTGGGCAGCCGGTCTTGCAAGGCATTGATCTCTCTATCCCTGTCGGCAAACTCACGACCATTATCGGTCGTAGCGGAGAGGGAAAGAGTGTGCTCCTCAAGCACATGATCGGGCTCATGCAGCCGGATCGTGGTGAGGTGTGGGTCGGCGATGTGGAGATCTCTCGGCTGTCGGGCACGCGCTTGAACGATGTGCGGAAACAGTTCGCGATGCTCTTTCAGGGTGCAGCGCTGTTCGACTCGCTCTCGGTCTTCGAGAACGTGGCGTTCCCGTTGCGGGAGAAGTTGCGCATGAGGGGCCCGGCGGTGGCGCGACGGGTTGAGGAAAAGCTGGAGGAAGTTGGGTTGGCGGGGATGGGGCACAAGTTTCCCGCCGAGTTGAGCGGCGGCATGCGAAAACGGGCTGGATTGGCACGCGCATTGGTCATGGAGCCGGAGATTATCCTCTTTGATGAGCCGACAACAGGCTTGGATCCTTTGATGGCGAAATCGATTCACGATTTGATTGTCACGATGCACCGGCGGTTCGGCTTTACGGCGGTCATGGTCAGCCATGAAATTCCGGAGATCTTCGCGATTTCCGATTGGGTGGCGATGCTTCGGAAAGGCAAGATTGCGGTGATGGCCACGGTCGTTGAGTTCCAGCGGACCACCGATCCGGAGATTCATGAATTCATTTCAGTTGGTGGGACTGTGGCGCTCCCTGGGTCGCTCGTTGGGTGAGGAGGAGTACCAAGGATGGAAAAAGCCAAGTTGGAGATGGTGGTCGGCGTTTTCGTGTTCATCGGCATGTTGTGCCTCGCGTATCTGTCGATCAAGCTCGGGAAACTCGAGATGATCGGCGGCGACGTCTACGAAGTCGAGGCGCAGTTCAACAGCGCCTCGGGGCTCAAACCGGGTTCGACGATCGAAATCGCCGGTGTCGAAGTCGGCAGAGTCCGAGG
>JBGPVY010000078.1:0-11259 GCA_041491905.1 Nitrospiraceae bacterium
AACATGATTGAGGGGAGCCGTCTCCTGAAGGTGATGATGGAGGATTTCCGGTCTCCCATCGAACAAGCCCAGGGGATCAAAGACGTTGAGCACGTTGGAGATGGCATTACACACGACATTGCGCGTCGATTGAACAAGACCTTTATTACGCCGATCGATCGGGAAGACATTCATGACCTCGCCAGCGCCCTCGACGATATTCTGGACGTCACGGAGGCGATCGCCGACCGCTTCGTGTTATACAAGGTGAAGAAGCCGACCGAGATGGCGATCAAGCTGGCCGACATTCTTCACCAGGCATCCGTGGCCGTGGGGCGAGGTGTGGACCTCCTGGGCCTTCCGCATCCGGAGATGAAGAAATGCAGTGTGCAGGTGAACAGCTTGGAGAACGAGGCCGACCGAGTCTCCCGCGATGCGATTTCCGCCCTCTTTGAAAAAGAAACCGATCCGATCGCGGTGATTATGTGGAAAGAAATTTACGAGAACTTCGAAGCGGGAACCGACCGCTGCGAAGACGTCGCGAACATTCTTGAGCGGATCGCGCTCAAACACCACTAGTTCACGTAAGACGTCAAACGTGAAACGTGAAAAGCAGATGCAAGAGAGAACGGCATGACAGTTCAGTTCCTACCTGAATGATTCCACACGTTTCACCTTTTACATTTCACGTCTCACGGATGGCTCATGCCTGACCTGACTGGAATGTTGCTCATTGTGGTTGTGTTGGCGCTCCTGTTCGACTTTTCGAACGGGTGGCATGACAGTGCCAACGCCATTGCGACCGTCGTCTCGACGAGAGTCGTGAGCCCGTTAGTGGCGGTCATGGCAGCCGGCGTCCTCAATGTGGCCGGGGCTTTCATGTCCACCGCCGTGGCCAAGATGGTGGGGTTGGGGATTGTCAATCCGGCTATTGTCACCCAAGAAATGGTTGCGGCGGCGCTGGCCGGTGCGATCTTGTGGAATCTTTTCACGCTGTTGTTGGGATTGCCGACCAGTTCCTCTCATGCCTTGCTCGGCGGACTGGTCGGGGCTGCGGTGACCCATGGAGGGTGGGCCACGGTGAAGTGGTCCGGGCTTCGACCGGTGATGGAAGCCATGGTGCTTGCGCCGTTCTTTGGTTTTGCCATAGGGTTTTCGTTGATGGTGCTGATCAGCTGGGTCTGCTTTCGTGTGACCCGGAGCGTGGCCACTCGGCTGTTCAAACGGCTGCAACTTGTATCCGCTTGTTTCATGGCGTTCAGTCACGGCTCCAACGATGCGCAGAAGGCCATGGGGATCATTACGTTGGCCTTGCTCTCTGCGGGGCAGATTCCTTCGGGCGAGGTGCCTGGTTGGGTGATCGGCGCCTGCGCAGTCGCGATGGGATTGGGAACGGCCGTGGGCGGCTGGCGGATCGTCCGGACGCTGGGAATGGGCATCGTCAAGCTGGAACCGGTGCATGGGTTTGCTGCGGAGACCGGTGCCGCGGCGGTGCTGCTCGTGACGGCGTACATTGGTCTGCCGGTGAGCACCACTCAGACCATCACGACGTCGGTCATGGGGGTCGGCGCGATCAAGCGACTCTCGGCGGTGCGCTGGGGCGTCACCAAGAAAATTCTGTACGCCTGGATTTTCACGCTTCCTGGCGCCGCGCTTCTCGCGTCGCTCATTTATCTGATCGTGATCAGGTTGAACTAATCGGTTGACTGATCGGTTGGACAGGCAGCCGGACGACAAAACGGCTGCCTGTCGGGGCGTTCCCTTCGACCCACACCCGCCCGCCTAGACCCTCGACAAGATGCCTAACTATCGCCAGCCCGAGCCCTGTTCCACCTAACTCACGCGAGCGAGCCTTATCGACTCGATAGAATCGTTCGAATACGCGTGGGCGATCCATTTCAGGAATTCCGATGCCGGTATCGGTCACGCGCAGTTCTACAGCCGTGACCAGCGCGGGCTGTTCAGCATCGTCCGAAACCGGGTGGGCCGCCACGGCGATGGTCCCTTTCTCGGTGGTATATTTGACAGCGTTATCGAGCAAGTTGGACAGGACTTGTATGAGCCGGTCTTCATCGCCGAACACAGCAGGCAAATTGTCTTCCACGAAGGAGACGAGCCGGTGCCCCTTCTTGTCTGCTAAGGGCTTGATCATAGCCAGCGTTCGTTCGATGACACTCTGGATATGAAGCGGCTCTCGCTTGAACAGGACCTGCCCGGATTCGATCTTCGACAGCTGGAGGAGGTCTTCCAGAATCAGGTTCAGCCTGTCGCTTTGCTTGAGAATGATGTCGAGGAATTTTGTGCTGGTCTCGGGATCGTCTTTGGCGCCATCGAGCAAGGCCTCGATATACCCCTTGATCGACGTGAGCGGGGTCCTCAACTCGTGGGACACGTTGGCGACGAAATCTTTCCGGATAATTTCCAGGCGACGTAATTCCGTCATGTCGTGAAAGACAAGAATCGCGCACGCTTCGTTCTCTCGATCGGATTCAGTGACCGAGGCCTCGATATGGAGACGGCGACCACTCGGGTGCAGGAGAATTTCATCTTCTTCGTTCATTCGTTTCGTCAGGACCGTTGAGACTAACGTATCTAATTGAGGATGCCGGAAGACATCTGAGCAGGGGTGTCCCCGTGCTTCCATCCTGGTGACGTCGAACATCCGTTCCAGCGCGGGATTGATTTGCAGCACGCGACCTCGACGGTCCAGAATCATCACGCCTTCGACCATCGAGGTCAGCATGGCCAAGAGCTGGGACCGATCTTCGGAGAGTTCATCGATCTTGGTTCTCAGTTGGTCCGTCATGTGGTTGAGCGTGTCGGCTAAGAGGCCGACTTCATCCCGTGATCCGGTCCGAATGCGGACAGCATGGTCACCCTTCGCCAGCTGCTGCGCAGCGATCGCAATATCGGACAGGGGTTTCGTGATGCTGTGAGCGAGCCACACACTCAGCGCGACGGCAATCAAGAATGCAATCCCGAAGGCGAGGGCCAAGTCTCGGTGCAACTTGGCCACGTCACGATCAAACGGCGTCATCGGCAACCCCAGCCTCAAGAAGACGGATGGCGTCGCCTGGTTCGTACCGCTCAGACCGACAGCCAAATACAACGTGCGCTCACCGGTGGTGTGACTCGTGCGGAGATCCGTTCCGCGCCCGGTGGCAACGGCTTGCTGAATTTCCGGTCGCGCTCGATGGTTTTCAAGCGTGGCGAGGAGGCTATCCGAGACGGCGCTGTCGGCCAACACCCGTCCATCCGGAGCAATGACGGTCACGCGTGCGAGGGCCCGCGCGCTGAGATCTCGTACGGCTGCCTGTAATTGGGGGGTCGAAGCCAGTCCCCCTGATTGCGTCAGAAACGGCTGCAGCCCGTATGCGACGAGACTGGTTCGAGCCTCCAGTATCTGGTCCGATTGGACGATCTCCTGTTGTTCAAGGGAGCGAATCGCCAGGGTCCGGGCGATGAGAAGCCCACAGGCGAGGACCAGCAGAGTCCCGATGGTGACCTTCCATCTGATGGAGAGTGTCATTGGGATAGTGATGAGTGATGAGTGAAGGGTAGTGGGTCCTTACCCATCACTCTTCACCCATGACTCATCACTGCTCCTTCAGTTTATAGCCCAAGGATTTGACTGAAATAATCGCCTCGTTGAGCGAAGGGAGTTTCTGCTTGAGTCGTCGGATGTGGACATCGACCGTCCGCGTCGTTCCGTAGTAATCGTATCCCCAGATGGTATTGAGGAGGACGTCTCTTGTCAGGACTCTACCGGGATTGCGCAAGAGATGCTCGAGCAGGCCGAATTCCTTCACCGTGAGTGGGATTTCTATCTTCTGCACGGTGACTTCATGTCGCGCGAGATCCATGACGAGATTGCCGTAGCGATACTGGGCCGGGCTGTCGTCCGGCTTCCGCTCAAGCCGTCGAAAGAGGGCCTTGATGCGGGCAACCAGGGCCTTGGGGCTGAATGGCTTGGTGACGTAGTCGTCGGCTCCCAGCTCCAGGCCGATGATGGTCTCCGATTCCTCGGCTTTGGCGGTCAACATGATGATGGGGAGCATCGCGGTCTCTGGAGCCGATCGAAGGCGTTTACAGACCTCGATGCCGTCGATCTCGGGCAGCATCAAGTCGAGGATGACCAAATCGGGCTTCTCCTGTTTCACTTGCTGGAGGCCTTCTGTACCGGTCGTGGCCGATAGGGTTCGAAAACCTTCTTTCTCCAAATACAGTTTGACCAGTTGGAGAATGTCGTGCTCATCTTCAACGATGAGGATTTTCTTGCTTGCAGGGCTTGGCATAGCTAGGATTCTGCGGAAAATCTATTGTGGCACGGTGGAAATTCAATGGTCCGCACGTCTAGAACAACAGGAGAACACCGTGCAGGATGCTCAAAAAGGCTGTCCAGCAAGGCCGCAGCGAGCGAAGAGGCGAAGGCGTACGCTTCGGTACGTTGAGCCTCTGAGCGAAGCGAGAACGACGCTGGCGGACTTTTTCAGCATCCTGCTGGTGGTGTGAGCCTACGAGGGAGAATGCATTGTGTCAAGACGGGCAGAGAAGAGAGGCGCGGGCCAATTGTGTTGACGAAGCCCGCTGCTCTGACGTAAGGTGGACTCCAGCGATGTGTGTGGACGTGGGCACGAATGTGGCCATGTCCGGTGTGAAGGAAAGGTTACCATCATGAAGATCTATCTCGCTAATCCACGAGGGTTTTGCGCCGGAGTCGACCGGGCGATTGATATCGTCGACCTTTCGCTGAAGAAGTATGGGGCGCCGATCTATGTGCGACACGAAATCGTCCATAGCCGGCATGTCGTGAACTCGCTCCGCACCAAGGGTGCCGTGTTTGTGGAGGAGTTGGGAGAAGTGCCGGAAGGTTCGGTCGTGATCTTCAGTGCCCATGGGGTCGCCAAGTCGGTCTGGGACGAAGCAAATCGGCGGCGGCTGCATGTGATCGATGCCACCTGTCCGTTGGTCATCAAGGTGCATAACGAGGTCAACCGCGACTATACGCAGGGGTATGATCTCATTCTGATCGGCCATGCCGGCCATCCCGAAGTGATCGGGACGCTCGGACAGATCCCGGACAAGTTCCATCTGGTCTCCTCCGTGATAGATGTCGAGAAGCTGCAGGTTGATAACGTCCACGACCTTTCGTACGTCACGCAAACTACGCTGAGCGTCGATGAGTGTCGGGATATTGTCGGTGCGCTCCATAAACGGTTTCCGCATATCAAGGGGCCGCACCAGGAGGATATTTGTTACGCGACACAGAACCGCCAGAATGCGGTGAAGGAGCTCTCCAAGCTGGTGGACGTCATTCTCGTCATCGGCTCTCCGAATAGCTCAAACTCCAACCGGCTACGTGAGTTGGGGGAGCAGTGCGGGATTGCGTCCTACTTGATCGATGCCGCGTCTGATATCAATCCAACCTGGCTTACGAACGTGCAAGCGGTCGGGATTACCGCCGGCGCTTCAGCGCCCGAGGTTCTGGTCGAAGAGGTGGTGACGTACCTCAAGACGTTTGGGACCGCAGAGGTTCAAGACCTGACTGTGATCGAAGAAGACGTTGAGTTTCTTCTCCCCAAGGAACTGATCACCATTGAGTCCTCCAACAAATCTGTTGGGGCTCAGGTGGGATAACCGCATCCCTCGCCACCGTTCCACTCCCCAAATGTTGTAGGTCTCTCTCCTCGTGCCTACCACCGGCAGTATTTTTCTTTGATTTTCTCCCTAGGTCTGTGCTACAAACCAGGCGTTCAATCCGCTTGAGTTCTCTCGAGACAGGCTACCGAAGGAGTCGCCGATGTATTTGAAATCCATAGAGATGGTGGGGTTTAAGTCGTTCACGGAATCCCGGATCGAATTCCCCGATGGCGTCACCGCCATCGTGGGGCCAAACGGAAGCGGGAAAAGTAATGTCGTCGACGCGATTCTTTGGGTACTCGGTGAGCAGAGCACGAAGGCCCTGCGTAGCGAGAAGATGGAAGATGTGATCTTTAACGGGACCGAAATGCGGAAGCCTCTCGGCCTGGCCGAAGTTTCGCTCGTGATCAGCGGGCTGGATCGGATCAATATGGATCCCCTGTCCGATCTTTCGAGCCAGCTGTCGGAATATCAAGAACTCATGATCACGCGCCGCTTGTACCGTAATGGCGACAGCGAATATCTCATCAATAAGACCGCCTGCCGGTTGAAGGATGTCCGGAGCCTCCTGCTAGACACCAGGGCTGGGACAAAAGGACACACCGTCATTGCGCAGGGGCAAATCGATCAGATCCTTAACGCATCACCACAAGATAGGCGCGAGTTGATCGAAGAAACCGCCGGCATCATTCGCTACAAGAAGCAGAAGGCCGAAGCATTGCGCAAGTTGGATGCGACGCAGCAAAACCTCTTGCGCCTGAGGGACATCATTGCTGAGGTGAAAAAGCAGTTGAATTCCCTCGAGCGCCAAGCGCGGCAGGCGCGGTCCTATCAGACTTTGCACCAAGAGGCTAAGTTGCTGGAGATTCAGTTGCTGACCAAAGAATACCGTGTACTACGAACCACGCTCAAGGAGGTGGAGTCGGAACTGCAGACGTTGGGGGACCACGAGTCCGAACGATCCGCCGAGTTGGCGCGTTTGAATACAGAACTTGAGCGGATCAAGCTCTCGGTTGCCCTAGCGAACGAGGCGATCGGGCAGCGGCGCGAGGAACTGTCGAAGGTTGAGCAGCAACAGGCGCGGGCACTGACGGCTGCAGAAGTCGAGCGTAATCGCGGAGAACTCTATGCGCAGCAGCAGAGTCAGGAAGGGCAGGAACTCGAGCGCCTCACCCAGGAACAAATGCAGGGCGCGGCAGAAGCCGCGACCCTTGAGACCACGCTGGCTGCGCTCGAGCGTGAATGTGCGGAGCGGGAGCAGGTGTTTGCGACGCTCGACCGGGAGATGAAAGAGCTGGTCCAGCAACGAACCGCGGCCTTGGCAGAAGAAGAGCGAGGGCGTCTGGACATGCTCAACCTGGCGGTATTGGTCGCGAATACTGAGCAGACCCTGGTGCAATTGGCCGCTCGCATTCAAGAGGCTGCGGAGCGTGAAGGGCGGCTGGCTCGTGAGCGGGAAGACTTTCGCCTGCAGCATGTCACGGCAACGGACAAGTGTCAGGTGCTCCAACAGGCCTCCCATGATGCGGAGCAATTGGTTGATGACCTGCGTCGGCAGCGGCAAGGTGTTGAGGAAGAGAGCGAGCGCATGTCGGCCGAGTTGGTCGAAGTCGACCAGTTGGTATTTCGTCAGTCGGAAGAGTTGGCCGCAGTGGACTCTCACCTAAAAGCACTGCAAGGCGTGCTGCAGGAAGATATGGGTTATGGCCGGCGCGGCGACGAAGAGTCGACTGCGCTCAAAACCTGTGCCGGGGTTCGCGATGCCATTGCCGAGTGGTTGGTCGTGCCTCCTGGGTGGGACCGCGCGGTGGAAGCAATTTTGGGCGAACGGGTCAGGGGATGGTTCGTCGACAATCCTGCCGCCGCTTGTGAGGCGATTGAGTTTCTCAAAAGGAACGATCTCGGGCGGGGCACGTTCATTCCTCAGCAACCTCGATGGACGACTCGGGATACGGTATCTTACCAGTGGTGGCCTGCGATGGAGGGCCACCCCGGTGTGGTCGGACGTGCGGTTGATCTGATCCAGGTGGAGGGTCAGCGTGAAGCGGCCCGTGACTATCTCTTCGATCGGATCGTGCTCGTCGACACCCTCAAGGACGCGACGGGATTGTGGGAGCTACAGCCCTGCTCTGCTCCCGATGGGCCCATCTTCGTGACGCGTGCAGGAGAAGTCTTGGATGCGGCCGGGGTGATCACCGGTGGACAGACCGGCACAACGGGAGGCCTGCTGCAACGGCGTCGAGAGGTGTTTCACCTGGAAGCCCAGCGCGTTTCGTTGATGGGATGCGTCGAAGAAGGGAAGCAGCGACGGGAACGATTGTTGGTGCAGGGACAGGAGTTGCGCGAGCAGAGTCGACAACTCGTGGAGTCACTGCGGGACGCAGAAATGCGGGGGCTCTCACTACAGAAAGACGAGGCCGGGCTCCAGCATATGCTGGGGGATCTCAATCAGCGGATCGATATATTGATGAGTGATGCGCAGCGAGGCTCGGCGGAGGTGCAGCGGCTCAATCATGAAACGCGCTCCGGCGAAGCGCAGCTCGCACAGTGGCTCGCGGAGAAGGCAGGCCAGGAAGCCGGGCTCAGTCGTGTGCGCGAACGGGTGGGGCAGATTGATCACGACACGCAGGGGCTCCAGCAGCGATTTACAGAGGCACAATTGGTGGCGCAGGGAATCCGGACAACCCGTGAGCATCGCCATCACGACCTCCTACGGATTCAGCAACAGCAGCAAGACGTGATCGCACGCATTGAGACGTTGACGCGCCATGTCGAGGGGCTCACGGGCTCGATCGAACAGAGCCGGGTTGAACGTGAGCGCCAAGAGGCGCATTGTCGCGAGTTTGGTGAGTCGGCAGCCCAGGTCAAGGCTCGGCTGGTCGAGGTGCAAGAGCAACAGGCGCAGGACATGGCGGCGGCGCACCAGCTCGATGCCGGCCTGGAGGATGTTCGTCGGGCGGTGTCGTCTCTTCGCGAATCTCGCATGGCGGTGGAGGTCAAGAAGGCGGAAATTCGGATGCAATTGGGGACTGTCGAATCTACGCTCTTGGGAACGTATCAAGTCGATCTTGCGACGCTGCTCGATTCACCGGTCGTGGAGATGACACCCGAACAGCTGGCCAGCGGGGAGGAGCCGATCCAGGAAGGCCACCCGGCAGTCAATGAAGTCGCGCTACGGGAGCAATTGCAGAAGATTCGCGAGAAGCTTGATCGCCTGGGACCGATCAATTTGGCGGCCATTCACGAACATCAAGAGTTGGATGAACGGTATCGATTCCTGACGACGCAGGAACAGGATCTCTCCAGGTCCATCGGCTCGCTCAAAGAAATCATTCAGCGCATCAACCGCACCACGAAAGACATGTTTGCCGGTACCTTTGCCGAGCTCCAACAGAAATTCAGTGAGGTGTTCGTGAAGTTCTTCCCCGGTGGCCGGGCCGAACTCCAGCTGGTCGAGGTGCCGGCGGATGAGACGGCAGAAGGGCGCGGACCGCAGGAGCCGGGAGTCGACATCGTGGTGCAACCGCCGGGCAAACGCTTGAAGAGTATAACTATGCTTTCGGGTGGTGAGAAGACCTTGACGGCGATGGCCCTGCTCTTCGCGAGCTTCCTGATCAGACCGACGCCATTCTGTATTCTCGACGAAATCGACGCGCCGCTGGACGAAGAGAACATCGGGCGCTTTACCGGCGTATTGCGTGAACTTTCCGAAGGTGCGCAGTTCATGGTCATCACCCACAGCAAGCAGACGATGGCCATTGCAGACTCGTTGTTTGGGGTCACCATGGAAGAGCCAGGCATCTCAAAAATGGTCTCGGTGAGACTGGGCAACTTACAGCCGGTCTAAACACACCAGATCGGTTAAAACATTCGTACTTCAGAGGACTTCCGCCTCTCTGTTTCTTGACGTCAGAGTAGGGTGTCTGCTATATAGCCCTAAATGAGCAGATCTATGAGCGTGCCGCTCGTAGTGCAAGCTTCATGGGGGCGAAGCGAGTCACCCGCGTTGTCCCATCCATCTACAGTTTTCTACAGACCAATACTACAATGAAGCTGATTCGAACGCTTCTGGATCGCCTATCCGATAGCCTCTTCGTCTCCGTTCCGGAGAAGCTGGGGCTGGCGACCGAGCTGTCCAACGTTCCGCCACTGCGCCTGGTGTCGGACAAGTCCGTGTCCTCGGCACCCGTCGACGCTGCGACACGGCGCTCCAGCAGCCATTCAATCAGTCAAGTAGATGTGCTCGACGACGCGGTCCGGCGCAGTCAAGCCTGGTTTTTATCCAGACAACATGCATCAGAGGGGTACTGGGTTGCGGAGCTCGAAGCCGATACCACGCTGACCGCTGAATACCTCTTGCTGCGGCGGTTTCTCGATCGGGTCGATCCCGAACGAGAGCGCCAGGCGGTCCGCTATCTCCGTGCCATGCAATTGCCCGATGGCGGCTGGCCGACTTTCTACGGGGGGCCTTCGGAGATCAGCGCCTCCGTGAAAGCCTATTTCGCCTTGAAGTTGAGCGGGGTGTCTGTAGATGAGCCCTTCATGGTGCGGGCCAAGGACTGTATCCTCGCGAAGGGTGGAGTTGCCCAAACGAATGTGTTTACCAAGATCGCGCTGGCGCTGTTCGACCAATACGACTGGGAAGGCATCCCCCACATGCCGGTTGAGCTGATGCTGCTCCCGAAGGGATTCTACTTTAACATCTATGCCATTTCGTATTGGTCCCGCGCCGTCTTAATCCCATTGCTGATCATCTTTGCGCACCGGCCGGTGTGTCAGATCCCGCGGGAGCAGGGGATTGATGAGTTGTATCTCATTCCGCGCAAGGAGATCCGCTATTGGAAGTTCCCGCCGTTCAACAAAGATCAAAAGTGGTTCACCCCGCACAATTTCTTTGTCGCGTTGGATGCGATGCTGAAACTGTACGACCGGATGCCTCTCATGTGGTTGCGCGAAAAAGCGTTGCATCGTGCCGCGACCTGGATGCTGGAACACATCAAGGGTAGCGGGGGGCTGGGCGGCATTTATCCGGCCATGGCCAATTCGATCATGGCGCTGCAATGTTTGGGGTATCAGGTGGACGATCCCTTGGTACGGAAGGCGCTTCACGAAATCGAATCGCTGGAAGTCTACGACACAGTGTCGATCGGCGAACAGCGAGTCGAGGCCTTGCATCTCCAGCCCTGCGACTCTCCAATCTGGGATACGGCATTGCTCATGAACGCTCTTATCGAAACTGGGATGCCGCAGGACCACCCATCCCTCCAGAAATCGGCTGCGTACTTGGTCTCGCGCCAAACGAAAACGGTTGGAGATTGGAAGTTCTCGTCTCCCGATGCGGAATCGGGAGGCTGGTATTTCCAGTCTGAGAACGAGTTCTATCCCGATGTGGATGACTCGGCAGTGGTGTTGATGGCGCTGTCGAAAATCCGGATGGCTCAGACCGCCGAGTTACAAGATTCCATCCGACGGGGGGCGAATTGGGTACTCGCCATGCAAGGGTCCGATGGCGGGTGGGGCGCGTACGACAAGGACAACAATCGCATCGTCTTCAACTATATCCCATTTGCCGACCACCATGCCTTGCTTGATCCGAGCACGTCCGACTTGACCGGACGCTGCCTCGAGATGCTTGGGGCG
>JBGPVY010000220.1:0-5058 GCA_041491905.1 Nitrospiraceae bacterium
CACTATCTGGCTCGCAAAAGGAAAGCCCGCTATGCCCTATGGTCTGCGCGGTCTGCTGGGCGCGCGCCTCTCGCTTCGCACTGGAACGAAAGATGCCCATTCGGGCGTGACTGGAGGCGCCGCGCGTAATCCGCTCGCGGAACTGATGGAAGTGGCGCACGCCTGTGTCGATGCCAAGACAGGCAAGGTGAAGATTCCTGGGTTCTATCAGGATGTGGTCGAACCAACCAAAGCGGAGATCAAGAGCTTTCTTGCGTCAGGTTTCCAGGTCAAGAGCTTCAAGCAGGCCTATGGATTTCAGACGCTCCGCACGCAGGATCCCGCCGAGATCATGCGCCGGATTTGGGCCGCGCCGACGTTTGAGGTGCATGGCCTGACCGGCGGCTATCACGGGCCGGGGGTGAAGACAGTCGTGCCGGGCCATGGCGAACTCAAAGTGAGTATGCGGTTGGTGCCGAATCAAACTCCGGAAAAGGCCTTTGCGTTGCTCAAGCGCCACGTGGCGAAGCTGAATCCGAACATCAAAGTCGAACGGGAAGGGATGCTCCAGCCGTTCAAAGGACTGTTTGAGGGACCCTATGTCGAAGCGGTGAAGCGAGCGTCGAAGGCTGGGTTTGGGAAAGAGCCGGCGTTCATCCGCGAAGGCGGATCAATCGGTGCAGTGGTCACCATGCAGAAAGCCTGGAAGGTGCCGATCCTCTTTCTGGGCCTGAGCTTGCCCGAGCACGGCTACCATGCACCGAACGAATACTTCGATTGGGGCCAAGCCTCCGGCGGGATGAAAGCGTTCGCACATTATTTCGCAGAGCTGGCGAAGATGGGCAAGAAGTAAGGAGTGGCCAGACCGTCCTTCTTGCTCGCAGAACGCGCACGATCAGAAGGTGTAGGAGAGGGCGGGTTAGATGGTCTCCTGTGCTCGTGCAACGCGCGGTCTCCGAAGACCCTCGTTGGACACGCGCAGTGGGAGACCATCTAGCCCGCCCTCAAGGGAGAAGATAGAGGAGCGTAGTCGTTCGCCGCGCGCACTTGAGGATCAACCAGGCTACCCTCCGAGAACGGAGTAAACGTCGGCGAAAGCCATGTTCCCGGACCTTCGGACAGCCCTCGCCACTAGTTAAGCGACCCCCGCTACTTGAAACGCGTCGTTCTCTTGCCTTCCCACAATTCGCGACGCAGACGCCCTAGCTCTCCGAAATACCAGTAATTCTCACAGAAGAGAGTTGACGCAATAGCATGAAGCAAGTAGTTTTCACCTGTGGCAGACTCAGATATTGATGAGATTGGCCCTTGGTCAGAAGTAAAACTCGACATTGTACGAGAGTACGCACAGGTCTACTCTCAAATACTTTCGGCTCAAAAGAAGCCACGACTCCATCATGTATATATTGATGCTTTTGCAGGAGCTGGAGTTCATATATCTCGCTCAACCAACGAGTTCGTACCTGGTTCACCGCTCAATGCTCTGAATGTGAGCCCACCATTTTCAGAGTATCACTTCATTGACATAAACCAAGAACGGGTTGAAGCTCTTCAACAAGTCGCCCAGCAACGGGCGAATGTATTCGTACACGATGGTGACTGTAACCAAGTGCTTCTCAGGGAAGTCTTTCCCAAAGTGTTGTACAAAGACTTTCGTCGTGGGCTGTGTTTACTTGATCCATACGGGCTGCATCTTGATTGGCAAGTGATCTATACGGCTGGCCAGATGAAGTCCGTCGAGATATTCCTGAACTTTCCGATCATGGACATGAATATGAATGTCCTAAAACACAACCCCGACGCTGTACCACCTGAGCAAGCAGAGAGGATGACTCGATACTGGGGTGACGAGAGCTGGAAATCCGCGGCATACTCAACGACCGGAAATCTCTTCAGTTACGAAGAAAAGACTGATAATGAGGCCATCACAAAAGCTTTCCGAGAGCGATTACTCAGTATCGCTGGCTTCAAACATGTGTCTCAACCATTAGCTATGCGAAACTCACGAGACGCCGTTGTTTACTATCTCTTCTTCGCTTCACCCAAACCAGTAGCCGAGCGAATCGTCAAAGATATTTTCACTAAACATGGGAAGAGGCTTTAGACTAGAGCATGGCAGGTTTTACTAAGATCGAATGGACAGAGGCGACGTGGAATCCCGTGACCGGCTGCGACAAAATCAGCCCCGGCTGCAAAAACTGCTACGCCGAACGTCTCGCTCTACGGCTGCAAGCGGCTGGTACGGCACAATACAAAAATGGGTTCTTCCTCACGCTTCACCCTGAATCTCTTGAAATACCGGTTAGCTGGAAGAAGCCCAAGGTTATCTTTGTGAATTCGATGAGTGACTTGTTTCACAAAAACGTCCCTCTTGCATTCATCAAGCAAGTCTTTGCCGTGATGCAGGCCACTCCACAACATCAGTTCCAGATCCTTACAAAACGTGCCGAGCGTTTGGTGGAGCTCGACGATCAACTCCAGTGGGGGGATAATATTTGGATGGGGGTGAGCGTTGAAAGCAGTGAGTACCTGTGCAGGATTGACCACCTTAAAAGAATCGCTGCGAAGATCAAGTTTCTATCTCTCGAACCCCTATTGGGCCCATTACCGCGTCTCGACTTAGAAGGGATTGACTGGGTTATCGTTGGGGGGGAATCCGGCCCCCATTCTAGACCAATGAAACCACAATGGGTTCGCCAAATACGAGCTCAATGCGTTGCTGCAAAGGTGCCGTTCTTCTTCAAACAATGGGGTGGTGTATTCAAGAGCCGGACCGGTCGGACACTCGATGGAAGAACATGGGATCAAATGCCGAAGGTAGAACGATCAAAGCCAGAAGGAAGGCTGAGAACCCTTGTCGCTTTATCGAACCGCTGAAAACAATTCCTGCCTAATGGTTCATGACCAGAAGCTATAGCCCCTAGAAGTCACGGGACGTCGAACTGCCAGTGCCCGCGACTTTCAGGCAGCAGGAGCGCCGCGGTCAGGTGATTGAGAAAATCCCGGCGGGGGATGGCTTCGGCGCCGAGGGCTATGACATGGGGGGAGGATTGCTGGCAGTCGATGATGTGAAATCCCCACGTCTGGAGCTGGCGCACGAGCGAGACCAGCGCCACTTTTGAAGCATCCGGCACGCGGGTGAACATCGATTCCGCGAAGAAGGCGCCGCCTAGCGCCACGCCATACAGTCCGCCAACCAACTGTCCTTCCTGCCAGGTTTCAACGGAATGGGCATCGCCGAGTTCGTGTAAGCGCGTGTAGGCCTCGAGCATCTCCACAGTGATCCACGTGCCGCCATCTGGATATTGCGGCCGTGGCCCTGCACAGCCGAGGATCACCTCGCGAAACTTGGTGTCGAGCGTGACGCTGAATAGGCCGGGGCGAAGGCTCCTCTTGAGGCTGCGCGAGATATGGAGTTTGTCGGGAAAGAGCACCGTCCGTGGGTCGGGCGACCACCACAAGATGGGCTGGTCGTCGTTGTACCAGGGAAAGATGCCGTGCCGGTAGGCTTCGAACAATCGTTCAGGTCGCAGGTCGCCACCGACGGCGAGCAAGCCTTCGGGCGAGGCCTGCTCAACAGGTGGAAAGCGCAGATCCTGCCCGTTCGCACTCAAGACGAACATACCGGGCCAAGGTACGCGAAGCTGAACAAAAACGCTATGGTCGTGATGATCTCACTGGTATGGCCCGCAGGACCGGTGTAGGAAGGTATGCGAGGCGCGCCGGGGCCTGGAACACGCGCCTGCTGCTATGCCTTATCCCTTCTTCTCTTCCGCTGCAGCCAAGATCGACTGGAAGATGGGATCTGCGTCCAGCACCGCCTTCAACGATTCTGCCCCGATGAAGAATTGCCAGATGTCCGGAGTCTGCCCGTGAATTTCAGCAAACCATCGTTTGGCTTCCGTCAGTCGCTCCGAAAGTGCCTGATTGTCTCGGTCCGGGGTGAACAGCAAACTGTAGGCTTTGGTGTATTCGGCCAAGAATTTATCGAGCGGCAAGTCGGCGAGCGTGAGCGCCTCGTCGGCATCCTGATAGGCGACCCGAATATCCGGATCGTCGAAGTTGCGGTTCCAAGCCACTTTGTTGATGCGGGACCAGGCCAGTTGGAGCAGGGCTTCGGCTCTGCCGGCTCTTCGCTCAGCCGGGATGGCTTTGACCAAGGATAGGTGGGTTGCGATCGCGGCTTCTTGATCGTTGTTCCATCGATAGGCCACGCCTAATCGAAAGAGGTTATCGAGTTGTTCCGGCCGTACCACGGCCAAGGTTCGCATGGCTGAGAGCATGCGGTACAGGTAGTCGGCGGTCGTCGGTTTGTCGAACCCACCCATCTCCATCCCCAGCGACAGGTCCACGCGCGTCGCTTGGGCGTAGATGTTCCAAAAATGCTCGTTGACCACCAAGGCAAGCGCCGGATCCCTTACCGTGAGCTTGTGGAACGAGAAGGCCTCGCGCAGGACAATGGCATAGAGGTGTCGGCTCAGCACCATGAGGGCCTCGGCCTGATTGGGATCAATGATGAGCACACGGTTTAACATGGCCACGCGGTCACGCAGTTCCGGGAAGGTGGCCGCACGAGCGGCCCCGGCGGTCAAAAGGCCCGGGACGTCCGTCGGCCCCCACCAGGCCAGCGAGTCGGGGAGGGCACGACTGGTTTCCGTGACAAACGGAATTTTCTCCTGGATGCCGCTGCCGGAGACGGCACCGCTGGTGACGGGAAGGTTCACGACCGCCGTGTTGCCCACGAAGCCGTGTTTCTTCAGCCCGGAGAGGACAACCCACTGGGTGGTGATTTCCTTCAGCGCGCGCCTGGTCCGCTTAATCGTACTGGTCCATTTGACCGAGCCAGCCGCATAGGTCAACGGGGCCGTGAGGGGATCCTGGTAACTGACGGACAATTTCACCAAAGTGGTCGGTACCGCCACGATCGGGCCATTCGGTCGAAGACGGAACGAGGCCGACGGGAGCGGCGCGCTTCCGACAATGTGAATATGGAATCCGGTTCCCGGCGGCGTAAGACCCAGCGAGTCGGTCACGAAGGCCGAGGCGGGATAGCGGTTCAGGTCTTCACTGAAAAAGACC
>JBGPVY010000186.1:0-6266 GCA_041491905.1 Nitrospiraceae bacterium
AGAAACCGATCATTCTGAATCTGCATCACCAAATTTTCATGAGCATCCAAGAAAAACATTCTCGGAAGAGGTGCTTCCTGAAGAAGTTCGAGCGTGGCCTGTTCGGTTTTTCCTTCTTGATCGAATCGCTCTATGACAGGGGCAAGCACAGGCATTTCCTTAAACTTGGGATAATCAGTCTTGATTGTTTGCCAAAAGAGGCCGATCAGAGGAGTACGCAGTTCAGGTAGAGGGGGAAACTGCATACCATAAACCACTTCGATGACAGGTGGTCTTTCGTAATCAGGGAGGGGATTCGTTGTTTTGTCAGACATCAAAGAGAAGGTTGGGAAATTCACACAATGCGCAACTCATTATTATCCGAAATGTAGGCCGTTGGCAACGTCTAAGTCTGTTCACGTCTGGTAAATGATTGCATTCTATTATGGGATTCTTGAAAGTCTCCTTGAGGGGATTAAGCCAAACAATGATCCTCCTCTGTTCACTAGTCTCACCTCTCCGCAGGGGGGCGGCCTGGGTTGATCTCTTATTGCGCGCGTCCAACGAAATACAAATGCTGCTTCCAAGGGCGATTATCCCCCTCTTGACTTTTTAGTTTGGCCATGCGATGCTCCGCTCAACAACTTTGGAGACCTGACCATGGCCACGAAAAAACTTCTGCATCAACTGACTGTTCCACAATTAGAGAAAGCGTTTCCTGATGAGGAAGCCTGCTGTGCCTATCTCGTTAGCAAGCGTTGGCCTGATGGTGTGACGTGCCCACGTTGCGGCGCGGCTAATCCAACCGAACTGAAGGGCAACCCCTGGCATTGGCAGTGCTACCAATGTGCGCCGGTGTCGTCCTATCGGTTTTCTCACATCACAGGAACGATCTTTGAGAACACGAACAAGCCGCTGATGGATTGGTTCAAGGTCGCGCATCTGATGCTGACAAGTAAGAAGGGTATGAGTGCCTTGCAAATCTGTCGCTACATGGGTTTCGGCTCCTACAAAACGGCTTGGTATATGTGCCATCGCATCAGAGTGGCGCTGTCTGCTGGCGACTACACCAAGCTGGGCGGGATAGTAGAAGTGGACGAAACCTTCGTTGGCGGCAAGGCCAAGAACCGGCACAACAGCGATCGTGACGGCAGCACGGGCGGGACTGGATCTGGGAAGTCTGTCGTGGTCGGAGCCATTCAGCGCAAGGGGAGCGTGGTCGCTCGCGTGATTGCGAACGTCAAGGCGGAGACCCTGACGGGCTTCGTCAGAGAAGCCGTGGCGGATAACGTGAGCCTGTTGGTTACCGATCAATGGATGGGCTACCGGCAACTTCGCAAGCAATACCCGCACAAGGTTATCAATCACGCACAGAGGCAGTATGTGGTTGGCGCGATCCACACCAATACCATCGAAGGGTTCTGGTCGATCCTCAAGCGTGGCGTCGTGGGAACGTTTCATAAAGTCAGTAAGAAATACCTTCCGCTCTACGTGGCCAAGTTCCAATTCAGGTACAACAACCGGCTGAACCAAGACATCTTCGGCGCGGCCATAGCAGGATGCTGAAGCGTCGGAAACAGTGACACTTCAGCTTAAAGCTACTAGAAAAATGAAACGCATTTAAGAATCAATAGGTATGAAAAAATAGCCCCTATAAGCCCTAGTATGCTTAGGAATATATTGTGACTCATTCCGAAGACAGCCAACGAACCAATCATGAGAGTAATGGCGCTGAAGGTAACGACAGCCCCAAGTATTTTCGTTATAACCCCATGCGGATAATCCAATGGTATAGAAACCTTAAAGATATAGACCGGTTCACTTTTTGGATAGTTGTCCTCACGTTCTTCTTGGTTGTAATGACTGGAGTCCAGGTACTCTCTTATGTCGAGAGCGAACGCGCCCAGATTCTTATTGAAGATATTATTGTGAAAGATGTAGACCCATTCCTTCTTAACCCTGTTGATACTATTCTTGTGCTTAAAAATGTTGGAAGACATATTGCGGTAATAACCAAGGTCAATCTCCGGGTTGGGTTCTTTATCATTAACAAAGATTTGCCGAAATACCCCGACTATCCCGACCAGTTCAATATTTCCGCCGTTTTCACGCCGGTTCTTCCAGGTGGGACATATCCTATGTTTATAAAGAATGTGGCGGAACCTTTCACGATTCCAATGGAAGTGGTCATCAAAGGCGTCAATGATGGAACAATCCCGCTCCGCGTTTTTGGGGTAATCGAATATGACACTGGGTATTGGTTGAGCTTCGGGACTATTGGGTTTTGTTTCACTTATATACCCCCGAGCAAACGTGTCAGTAATCAAAAATTCCAAGCTTGCGACAATCAGCGCTATACCTATTATCGTTAATCTTGACCGCCTGTGCAAGTCAAGTACGGGATAATCGCCCTTCCAAGCTTGCTTGTACACTTTCCCCAGCGGGAGTGACCAGGTATGCCCTTGACTGCGCGCGTCGAACGAGGGCCTTCCTAGGCCGCGCGTTCCGCGAGCACGAGGGTAGCCTGGGTCGCTCCCGCCCCTTCCTTTTATGCTAGGATGCCGCGCATGTCGGCGTTAAAGCTGGTGCTTTGGGGATTCCTCGCCGTTCTCGGTGCCGTGGCGCTTGCCTTTGTTGTTGGTTTCGTCAATCCACAGGAAAAAGTGAATGGGCTTTGGCTGGTCGTGGCGGCGGCCTGTATTTATGTGCTCGCGTTTCGTTTCTATGGCCGCTGGATTTCGCATCGCGTTGTGGAGCTGAACAATCAGCGTGTGACGCCGGCGATGCGGTTGAATGACGGCGTCAATTTTCATCCCACCAATAAGTACGTGCTGTTTGGCCATCACTTTGCGGCGATTGCCGGGGCGGGGCCACTGCTCGGGCCGGTCTTGGCGGCGCAGTTCGGATTCTTGCCCGGTTTTCTCTGGTTGGTGATCGGTGCGGTGTTGGCGGGAGCGGTGCAGGACTTTGTCATTCTGGTTGCGTCGATGCGGCGCAATGGGCGGTCGCTCCCTGAGATTGCGCGCGATGAACTCGGCCTTGTCACCGGCACTGCGACGGCGGTGGCGGTGCTCTTCATCGTGGTGGTGGCGCTGGCCGGGCTGGGGTTTGCCGTCGTGAACGCGCTCTATCGCAATGCCTGGGGCACCTTCACGATTGCGATGACGATTCCCATTGGCTTCATCATGGGCTTCTACCTTCAAAAGTTCCGACCTGGTCAGGTGGCGGAGGTCTCCCTGCTCGGTGTGGTGCTGTTGGCCGCGGCTGTGATCTTCGGGCGGGTGGTCGCGCAGTCTTCGGTTGCTGGGTGGTTCGAGTTGGAGCGAACGACGCTGGTGTGGGCACTGGCCGGCTACGGGTTTCTCGCCTCTGTCTTGCCCGGCTGGATGTTGCTGGTGCCGCGTGGGTATCTCTCCACTTTCATGAAGCTCGGCGTGGTGGCGTTGCTGGGGGTGGGAGTGATTCTCATGGCGCCGACGATCGAGATGCCGCGCGTCACAATTTTCGCCAGCGGAGGCGGACCGATTATTCCCGGCACACTCTTTCCCTTTCTCTTTATCACCATTGCCTGCGGAGCCGTGTCGGGCTTTCACTCGCTGGTCTCTTCAGGGACCACGCCGAAGATGATCGAGCAGGAATCCCAGGCCACGGTTGGCTACGGGGCGATGTTGCTGGAAAGTTTTGTCGGTGTGATGGCCTTGATTGCGGCTTCGGTGTTGATCCCCGGTGATTTTCTTGCGATCAATACGATGCTCTCGCCGGATGCGTTGGCTGCGATGGGCTTTCCCGTCTCGCGGGTTCAGGAACTCTCGCAACTCGTCGAGGCGGATGTGGCGGGCAGGCCCGGCGGGGCCGTGTCGCTCGCGGTCGGCATGGCGTCGATTTTTTCTGCACTCCCTGGTATGGCCGGGTTGATGGCCTATTGGTATCAGTTTGCGCTGGTGTTCGAGGCGTTGTTTATTTTGACGACGATCGATACAGGCACGCGCGTGGGGCGCTATCTCATCCAAGAGATGGGTGGACGCTTCTACCCTCCGTTGCGGCGGATGAATTGGTGGCCTGGTGTGGTAGTGAGTAGCGGGCTGATCGTAGGAGCCTGGGGCTATCTCATCGGCACCGGCAGTATCTCGACGCTTTGGCCGATGTTCGGCGCAGCGAATCAGTTGCTCGGCACCTTGGCCCTCTGCATTGGGACAACGGTGCTCATTAAGATGCGGAAGGCGCAATATCTGTGGATCACAGCGTTGCCGATGTTGTTTGTCGGCAACGTCACCTTGATCGGGTCCTATGAGATGTTCGGCATGTTTGTGGCCAAGGCCTCGGCTATCGCAGATGGCGGACAGGCCTTTGCGTTGTACCTGGATGCGGGGCTGGTGGCGGTGGTCGCCTTGCTCGCGGTGATCGTCTTGGGCGATAGTATCATGCAGTGGTATGGCTATGTGGTCTTGAAACGCCCGTTCACCAGCAGCGAAGTGGTGGTGATGGCCGGTGGAGGTTCGCCGGGCAGATTGCGGACGACGATTCGTTATGATGAGGAGAAGCGATTGCAGTTGCCCGGTGGGGGGTGCTGTTGAAGAGTGGGGGGAGTGGCCAGGTGCCCTTCTTGCTCGCAGAGCCCCCACGATGAAAGGGATGGAATGACACCCGTGCCGGTCCCTTGCTCCCGGAGCGCGCACGATCAGAATGTGCTCGCTCGACGGCCGCAGTGGGACCAACACGGGTGCCATTCCAAGAGAGAGAAGCAGGCGAGCTTGGAGGGAGCATTTATATTTCAGTGATCGTTCAATGCGTGCATTTGAGGATCAATCAGGCTGCCCGGTGGTAGAAAGAAAAATGGGTGAAGTGATGAAAGGAGGGGATCGTGGCTGAGCAGTTTTCGTTCGATGTGGTCTCGGAAGTGGACATGCAAGAAATGAAGAATGTCGTCGATCAGGCGACGAAGGAGATCAAGCAGCGCTTCGACTTCAAAGACTCGAAGACGGAGATTACATTGAAGGAGAAGGAAAAGGAGCTGGTTCTGGTCTCCGACGATGAGTATAAACTCAATGCGGTGAACGATATTATCAAGACCAAGTGTGTGAAGCGCGGCGTTTCGTTGAAGGCGTTTACCTATGGGACCGTGGAGCCGGCGCTGAGTGGGACGGTGCGCCAGGTGGCGAAGATTCAAAGTGGCATCGCAGCGGACAAGGCGAAAGAGGTGACGAAGGCCATCAAGGAGTCAAAATTGAAAGTGCAAGCGCAGATTCAAGGCGAGCAAGTGCGCGTGCTGAGCAAGAGCAAGAATGACCTCCAAGCGGCCATGGCGTTTCTCAGGGGGCAGGATTTTGGGATTGATCTCAAGTTCACCAACTACCGCTAGGACGGGATGCTGAAAAAGGCCACCAGCTTCGTTCTCGCATCGTTCAGGGGCTCGGCGTACGAGAAAAGTACGCCTCGCCTCTTCACTCGCTGCGGCCTTGCTGGACGACCTTTTTGAGCATCCCGTAAGGTCTTGTCTTGTGCATGGCTAGAGTTCTTATTCTCAGTTTTCTCCTGGCCGTCTCCCTCACTGGCTGCAATCGCAGCGATGCGATCGTCGTCATCCAGCTTCATCCGAAGAATCCTGACATCATCTACGTCGCGACGAACGACTACATCTATAAGACGCGCGATGGGGGCCAGACCTGGACGAATTTGTCACATGGCATGAGCCACTCGCGCGTGATTTCGATGGCGATTGATCCGGCCTACCCGGCCACGGTGTATGCCGGCACGAAGGGCGATGCGGTGTACAAGAGTTACGATGGAGGGCAGCGTTGGGTCTCGCAGCGAGCTGGGTTGGACGATACGACGATCTCCTCCGTAGTCAATCAGTTCGTCTTCGATCAGGCGGACAACACGCATCTGTTCGCTGCGACGACGATGGGCGTGTTTGAAACCAAGAATGCGGGCGACAGTTGGACGAAGCGAATGGACGGCATGAAAGAAGTGCTGATGGTGGTGACGCTCGGCCTAGACCCCACGAGGCCGGCGATTCTCTATGCGGGCACGAGTGGCGGCGTCTATAAATCAGTCGATCAAGCGGGGCATTGGGAAAAAGTGAATAACGGACTCGTGTCCCCGGCTATCATCAAATCGTCACGTGCGCTGAGTGTCACGGCAGTTCTGGTCGATCCCCATGAGCCGGACACGGTGTATGCCGCGACGCTGGAAGGGCTCTATAAGTAGACGGATGGGGCGGCGTCGTGGGTGCGTATCGGCCAGTCCCTGCAGGACCAAATGTTGTTTTCGATGGTCTTGGATCGGAC
>JBGPVY010000071.1:0-11926 GCA_041491905.1 Nitrospiraceae bacterium
CCTTCGCGTTGGAGGACGTACAGGTAATTCCGCCATGTTCGCCGCAAAAGGCTTTGAGCACCGCGGCAGAGTTCACATAGACCGCCGGCATGACGGTCTCTTCCACGGGAAGGATTCGTCCCAGCGTCTCCCAACATTGATCGACCTGTTCGATGGCCGCCATGTCCGCCATGGAGCAGCCTGCGGCCATGTCCGGGAGAATCACCGTTTGTTTGGAGCGGCTCAGGATGTCGGCGGTCTCGGCCATGAAGTGCACGCCGCAAAAGACGATGTAGGGCCGCTCTGACCGCTCGGCTGCCAGTTTCGAGAGCAGGAGGGAATCCCCGCGAAAGTCCGCATGTTCGATGACTTCATCCCGTTGATAATTATGGCCTAGAATCATGACCCGATCACCCAGCACACGTTTAGCCTCAACCGTTCGGCGGAACAGTTCCTCCCCGGACAGTTGCTGGTAGTCCGTGATCGGCTTCGGAAGTGTCGAAAGTGTCTGCATAGGTTCCTTGGCGAAATAGCGTACGGCATCATTCTACGTGAGGGTTTCCCGACAATCAATGAAGCAGCCGCTGTGAGGAAGTCCTACACAGGCGATGATCCACTCGGTTCGGCCAGGGTAGGCCTAATACCCCGTTGACAACGCAGGGGGCCGGAGATACGATCCTTCGTCGAAGCTAGGGGAGCCACACGGCTGAGAGTCCGCCCGAACGGACGACCCTCAGAACCTGACCTGGGTAATACCAGCGTAGGGAAGCGAGAACAACCGGAACCGTTGGTCTCTCTGCCGCACCCCTAAACATCAGGTGCGGCTTTTTTTATTTGGAGAAAATCAGCGATCAGCACACAGAGTTCAGCAATCAGCTTCCGGAATCTCGGCTAAGAGCTGATGGCTGATAGCCGACAGCATCCTGAAGAAAGGATCTCCTCATGAGCGACCATACAATCGGCAATGGATCTGCAACTGGTAACGGACACACGTCTGCCGGATCAGCCTTGACGACCACACCGTTTCCCGCCTCACGCAAAGTGTATGTGCAGGGGACGCAGGCCGGCGTGCGGGTCCCGATGAGAGAGATCGGCCTGACCGCCACCAAGTCGATGAATGGGAGCACACCCATCGCCAATGAACCGATCACGATCTACGATACCTCCGGCCCTTATACAGACCCGGACGTACAGATCGACGCGCGGACTGGATTGGCGCCTTATCGACGGAACTGGGTGATCTGCAGGAACGATGTGGTCGAGCTCCCGGATATCTCTTCACATTATGGCCGCCTACGTGCGATTGATCCCAAGCTGGACGAACTCCGGTTTCAACACATTCGCAAGCCGCTCCGAGCCAAACCCGGCACGAACGTGACACAGATCCACTACGCCAGACAAGGTCTCGTCACACCGGAAATGGAGTTCATTGCGATCCGGGAGAACCAATCCCGCGAAGTGGCACGCGAACTGGCCTCGCGGAATGGGCACGGCGGCGGGGTCACCCAACATCCGGGCCAGTCATGGGGCGCAAGCATCCCCTCTGCGATCACGCCGGAATTTGTCCGCGATGAAGTCGCCCGTGGTCGCGCGATCATCCCGGCCAACATCAACCATCCGGAAAGCGAACCGATGATCATCGGCCGCAACTTTCTGGTGAAGATCAACTCCAACATCGGCAACTCCGCGGTCGCTTCCTCCATCGAAGAAGAAGTGGAGAAGATGATCTGGTCCATTCGATGGGGCGCCGACACAGTGATGGACCTCTCCACCGGCAAGAACATCCACGAAACCCGCGAATGGATCATCCGAAATTCTCCGGTGCCCATCGGCACCGTGCCGATCTATCAAGCGCTTGAAAAAGTCGGTGGCAAGGCCGAAGACCTGACCTGGGAACTGTTTCGCGACACACTGATCGAACAGGCAGAACAAGGAGTCGACTACTTCACCATCCATGCTGGTGTGCGCCTCGCCTATGTGCCGATGACCGCCAAACGCATGACCGGCATCGTGTCCCGAGGCGGGGCTATCCATGCGAAATGGTGCCTGGCTCATCATGAAGAAAACTTCGCCTACCGCCACTTCGAAGAAATCTGCGACATCATGAAGGCCTACGACGTGTCGTTCAGTTTGGGCGACGGGTTGCGCCCCGGCTCCATTGCCGACGCCAATGATGAGGCGCAATTCGCCGAGCTGGATACGTTGGGCGAACTCACCAAGATTGCCTGGCGCCACGACGTCCAGGTCATGATTGAAGGACCGGGCCACGTGCCCATGCATATGATCCAGGTCAACATGGAAAAACAGCTGACGGCCTGCCAAGAAGCGCCCTTCTATACGCTGGGACCGCTCACGACCGACATCGCGCCGGGCTACGACCACATCACCTCCGGCATCGGCGCAGCCATGATCGGGTGGTTCGGCTGTGCGATGCTCTGCTATGTGACACCCAAGGAACACCTGGGCCTCCCCGACCGCGAAGATGTGAAGACCGGCGTCATCACCTACAAAATCGCCGCCCACGCAGCGGACCTCGCCAAGGGCCATCCGGGCGCGCAGATTCGGGACAACGCGCTCTCAAAAGCCCGCTTCGAGTTTCGCTGGGAAGACCAGTTCAATCTTTCGCTCGATCCGGACACGGCGAGGCTCTTCCACGACGAAACCTTACCGGACAATGCCGCCAAGGTTTCGCACTTCTGTTCGATGTGCGGCCCTCATTTCTGCTCAATGAAGATCACGCAAGATGTCCGGGACTATGCCGCGCAATTACAGGTGGATGAACACACAGCGATTCAAATCGGCATGAAAGAAAAAGCCGAAGAGTTCAAGAAGACCGGAGCGGAAATTTACCGGTAGGAGTTCCCAATGGCAAAGCCAAAACCTGCACCCCTTCGAGAAAGAGACATCACGCGCCAAATCGCGCGGGAATACTACAAGGAGTTCGACCAGCTCATCGAGAGCGATGTGATCATTGTCGGCGCCGGGCCTTCCGGGTTGATCTGCGCCCATGATCTGGCTGCGATGGGATTTCGGACGGTCATCGTCGAGCAGAGCCTCGCCCTTGGCGGTGGCTTTTGGTCGGGCGGCTATCTGATGAACAAGGCCACGATCTGCGAACCGGCCAATGAGATCCTCGAAGAAATCGGCGTGCCCTGCAAGAAGATCACGGAATGCGAGGGGATGTACATGGTCGATCCCCCGCACGCCACCGGTGCGCTGATCGCCGCCGCATACAGAGGCGGCGCTAAGATCATGAACCTCACGAGAGTGGTCGACCTCATTCTACGGCGCGACGGTATTCTCGAAGGCGTGGTGGTCAATAGCACGACGGCTGAAATGGCCGGCCATGACATCATCCATGTGGACCCTATCGCGCTCGAAAGCAAAATCGTCGTGGATGCCACCGGCCACGACGCCGTCGTCGTGGGACTCTTGCACAAACGCAATCTCTACAAAGCAGTGCCTGGCAACGGTGCCATGTGGGTCTCTCGCTCCGAGAAAGAGGTGATGGACCGGACCGGCGAGGTCTATCCCAACTGTTTCGTCATCGGGTTAGCGGTGGCGGCAGTATACGGTACCCCGCGCATGGGTCCGGCATTCGGATCGATGTTACTCTCAGGACGCTACGGCGCAGAATTGATAAAAAAGAAGCTGAAGAACGAATGACCTGTCCCCGCGGTTCCTGGAGGCCGATCAAAAAGGTCATCCAGCAAGGCCGCAGGGAGTGCGAACCCGGAGGCGTACGTCTGAGTACGTTGAGGAGTTCGCACGACTGAGAACGACGCTGGAGACCTTTTTCATCGGCCGTACTATGGATGTTCAAGATTTTTTGATACAAGGCGAAGGCCACGAAGAGGATAAACGCGAGGCGTGGCAACTCTTCCAACAGGCCTATGAACGCCAGATGAAGGGCGAGCTGGAAGAGGCCGTGACGCTCTACAAGAAATCGATTGAGATGCATCCCACTGCCGAGGCCTATACCTTCCTCGGGTGGACCTACAGCTTCATGGGACGTCTCGATGATGCGATTGAGGAGTGTCACAAGGCCATCGCGCAGGATCCCGACTTCGGCAACCCTTATAATGACATCGGGGCCTATCTGATCGAAAAGGGCGAACTCGACGAAGCGATTACTTGGTTTCAGAAAGCTCTCCAGGCGAGACGCTATGAGAGCCCGGCCTTCCCCCATCTCAACCTGGGTCGGGTCTACGAGCGCAAGGGCCAATGGACCGAGGCCATCGATTCCTACAAGAAAGCTCTGGCCCTCAATCCCCATTACGCCTTGGCAAAAAAAGCGCTGGGACGATTGATCAGTTCATTGAACTGAACTGGTTTGTCTGGTTCATTTTGTTCATCTGGTTTGTTTGGTTTCTCTAGTTTCTTTGGTTAAAAGGGAGCAGTACGGTCCAACTACACGGCTCGAGCTAGGAAATCATGGCGATCAAGACTACCCAAACAAACCAGACCAACCAAAACAACGAGACAAACCAGATAAACCAAATGAACCAGACAAACCAGAAGACCGTGCTCGTGGGGGTAACGGATATTTTCTTTTACACCAAAGTCCGCGACGCCCTGATGTCGAAGGGCTACCGGATCGAACGGGCTCGCACGCAGCAGGACATCGCCGAAAAGGCCTCTACGACGATCCCATCCGCATTCATTTTGAACATGAATGACGAGACACTGAACGCCTTTCAAGCCCTGGAAACCCTCAAAACCAACGCACACTTGAAGACCATTCCCATCCTCGCCTTCGCCAATCACGAAGAAGTCGACACGTTTAACCGGGCCAGAGCGCTGGGGGTGACCAAGATTGTCTCGCGCAATGAGTTTTCCGCTCGACTGAAAGACCTGGTAGAAGAGGTAATGTTGAATGGTTAAAGCTGAATGTTGGATTAAATCTCATTCAACGTTGAACATTCACAATTGAACATTTGACAATGAGACAATCCCGTCTGCATACACACCACCTGAAACTCGGCGCAATCTTTGAAGAGGTCGCCGGATGGGACATGCCCGCTCACTATGGCAAGTGGATCGCGGAATATCAGGCGGTGCGCCAGGCAGTCGGCCTCTCCGACCTCTCGCACCGGGGCAAGATCCGCGTCACCGGCAACGATCGCGTGAAATGGCTGCAGGGCCTCATCAGCAACGACATTCTCCCGCTCCAACCGGGCCAGGGCTGCTATTCGAGCTTTCTCACGCACAAGGGCAAGATGCTCGGCTACTTTCGCGTCTATACCCTATCCGACAGTCTGTGGGTGGAAGATGTCGGCGAGGTCGGCGACGCCACCTTCCAAGCCCTCCGAAAGTTTCTTCTCTACGGCATCAAAGCGAAGATGGAGAACTGTGCGGAGTCCTGGGGGCTATTGCTTGTCAGTGGGCCCAAGGCCTGCACGACCGTCAGCGCCGCCTTCGGCGTCGAGATGAGCGACCTCGAGCCAGTGAGCGCCATCGCAGCCAAGATCGGCGGCCATGCCTCGTTTGTCCTGCGTACAGAAGAAACCGGAGAGATCGACCTCGAAGTATTACTGCCTGCTGACGCCCTCAGCACAGCCTGGGAACGACTCATGGAGGCCGGCGCGACATACGGCATCAAAGCGGTCGGTGGTCACGCTCGTGAGGCCCTCCGCATCGAAGCAGGGCTGCCAAAGGCCGGGCCGGACCTCAACGAAGAGATCGTCCCACCAGAAGCGAACCTGGAAGGGAAAGCGTTCAGCTTGAATAAGGGCTGCTATCCCGGGCAAGAAGTCGTAGCAAGGATGGACACCTACGGCAACGTGCGGCGGCACTTAGTCGGGCTCGTCATGAACGGCTCGATTGTTCCACCGAAAGGCACCAAGCTATTCAGCGGAGACCGGGAAGTCGGCTGGGTCAGCAGTGCGACGCTCTCACCACAGCTCAAGACCCCTATCGCCCTGGCATTCCCACTCCGGGACTTTACAGCCCCCGGCACCAACCTCACCATCGAAGTCGATGGCGCGCGTCACAACGCGACGGTTCGAGCGCTTCCTTTCTACCGCCGCGCCTAATCCTCCCGCAGGAACGCTATTTCTCCGGGTTCCGGACCGCTGCCACAGCCGACGCAAAGGTCAGCAAGCTCTTCCGCTCGTCATCTTCAAGCGCCAACAAGAGGTGGGCCTCCTCGGCATGCATCAGGCGAAGACTCAGGAACGGTTCCTCACGGCGTTTCTCTTTGTTGTCCCACATTGCATCGATCACCTGGACTTTGTCCAACTGACCGACCGACACCAGGTCGTAGCGAAAATACGAATCGCCGATGACCATGTCGAACAGCACGTTGCCGGCAGTGAGCAACACTAGATTAAAGCGCCCCTGATCTTCGTAGCCCTCCGGCAAAAACTTGTTGATGTGGCAGAGCGCGACTTTGCGATGCCCTAAGGCTGCGCGGATCTTCTCCTTCAACGCCGGGTAATCGATCTGCATGGCCTTTTCATCAAGCCCCGTCGCCGCTGCAGCGGCATTTTGAGCCTTTTCAAAAATGTCATCCGCCGACATCAACCCTGCCATGTGTATATTCCTTTCATCCGAACCCTGTTAACCCGCCCGCATTATTCATGAACACTTCTGCTTCAATCGCCGATCCGCTGCTACGACGAGCCTTCGGCCGGCGGGCTCGCCCCTCGGACCCTCAACGTACTGCACGAGTATGCTTCAGGTCCTCCGGGCTCCGCGCGCCGGTCTCGCGACGCGGCTCAACGATTTCGCGACGAACTGTCATAAACAATGCAGGCGAGCGGTATGCCGAGCTTTCACAGCTCTGGCTACGCCGACCAATCCAAGGCCGGCCCACGCAAACTCCAAGAAAATGAATCCGACCCGCTGATCCGCAATCGCCACAATCCCCAGCAGCAACGACCCGACGATGTTCAACGCGAGGTATCCCGCGTTCAGTTCACGCCAGACCCCTCCCTGGATCAGGCCATAGGCCGACAGCACCATCAGGGCGCCCAGCACGGAAATCAACTGCAACAGCATCGCGCACCTCGTCGGAACTTCGATCAGGCGCACAACGAACTATGTACCGTAACTGGCCACCCGTCCCAATTTCAAGAGGACTTTTGCAGAAGACGATGGTGGTTGCTCTCCTTCGCCAGAATGCCCCGCTCGAAAGAGCGGAGATGGAATGGCGAGGAGAGCCCTCCGAAGCTTTAGCGAAGGAGGGCTACGGGCTACGGAGAGTTCCGCATTCCTATTAGGATGCCCCGCGCATGAGCGCGGGAAGCTTCACTTGGCAGGCACATGATGGGAAAACCGCGTGGCACCGGCCTCGTCGAGGACTGTGACGTCGAAAGAGGACTTGGTGACTCGAATGAGACCAAAATTATAGTACCCGCCTTCATTAATCAGTGTGGTCGGGCGTAATCCCGCACTCGGCGGCGTCAGTCGACCAGGCGCGGCGGACAACGGACCAGCCATAAACTCATGGAAGTCGGGAGTCCCGTCACCGTTCGGATCATACGCATTCGCTTGCACATAGTGGACATCGCCGGCCAGAAACACCACGTTCTTCACCCTCCGACCGAGAATGTGGTCCACAATCACCTGCCGCTCCCGTTCAAACCCTGGACTGCCGGGCCCTCCGGCCCAGCCATCGTTCCCAGGGACGCCGGGGCCTCCTCTCTTCGAAATGGACAGCGGCACCGTGGTCACAATCACTTTCCACGTCGCGGTTGACTCGATGAGCCCGCTGAGCAACCATTGAAGTTGCCTCTCTCCCAACATCGTCTTCGCCGGGCCGTCCTGATCAGCATTGCGGCTCCGATACTGCCGCGTATCGAGGATGAACAGCTCGAGGTCCGCCCCAGCACGCACCGTTCGATAGAGTCGATGGGGATCGTCGGGCGCCTCGCGTATCGGCCAATACTCGCGCAAGGCCTGACGCCCCGCCGGCATCTGACTATCAAAGGGCCCTGCAAAGTTATTCCGCACTTCATGATCATCCCAGATGACATAGACCGGAACGCTGGCGAGAAACCGCCGCAGAGCCTCCGCACCCCGTTGGTCGCGATGACGAACACGATACTCGGCCAGGGTCGTCGCCAGAAAGTCAGCGCCCGGTTCGTTCGGAGGCGACGGGCACAAGTGGTCGGCGTACATCGTATCGCCGAGAAACAGAAAGAAATCGAGCTGCTGGGCGCGCATCACATCGAAGATGGGGTATCCGGCAACGCCACGCCTGCAGCGCTGCTGGCCACCCAGATCGCCGCTCCAGGCAAAGGTGACCGGGGTCGAACTCGCGGCATCCGGCAAGGTCGTGAACTCCCCATGCGCCGCCAGGGTCAGCACCTCTCCTTGCGCTTGGCCGACCAATACGTGATAGCGATAGCGCGTCGCGGAGACGAGGCCATCCAGGGAAATCGTCAAGGTGTAGTCGCGGTCGGCACTGGTGACGAATACCGTCGTTCGAGGAGCCGGCGATCGGATCGTCGCCATCTTCGACATGAGTTCCCAAGCTGCAACCGAGGCCCATTCAATTTGCACCGCCTGGGACCCCTCTGTCCTGAGCCACAACAGCGCCGATTGGCTTGAGACGTCTCCGACCGCAATGCCTTGAGGTAGCGGATTTGCACCTGCCGCAGCAACAGGCACCACGCTCTCGGCAAAGGGACTCCCAGGGGGAAGCCCTTCGCGAGACGCGGATACGCAGCTGAACACAGTTGGTATCGAGGCAAGGAGAAGGAAGAGCAGACGGAACTGACGCATCGTGGGAATGGCTTACCGGAACGGGGCCAACGCGTCAAGGTCAGGCTGGTTGAAAATCCGTTTCTCCCTCCTGCATACTGCTGTCACCAAACGGAGTACGCAATGCACGACCTGACCTGCCTGATCCAAGGTTGCCAAGCCAAAGTCTACGCCCCTGCCGGCACGCACAGCATCTGCCGGGAGCACTTCCTCAACTATCTCACCTGGCGTCGCCGCAAAGGCCCGCAGATGTTCATGAAGTATGCAGGGATGACGATGGAAGAACGAGACCCCCTCGTCGCCGAGTGGGCCAACACCATCCGTGTCGAAGAAATCCCCACCGCCTCAGCGCCAAAAACCTAACGGCACGCGTCACACACAAGAAAACGGTTCCCGCTACCTTATTCCTGCCTATCCCCTTTATCTCTTCTAACATTTGAGTCAGCGGCCGCCGAAGGCGGTCCGTTTGAACGAAGGGTTGGGCATCTGATTCTCGCAAGCACGAGATAGGGTGCCTGAAGACCAATGTGCTATTC
Source organism: Nitrospiraceae bacterium (assembly GCA_041491905.1). GTDB lineage: Bacteria > Nitrospirota > Nitrospiria > Nitrospirales > Nitrospiraceae > Palsa-1315. The sequence continues at coordinate 9,225 of JBGPVY010000071.1, forward strand.
CGCTACGCTGACGCCCGAGCCACCCATTTCCTTCGGGAGGTCCTTCATCTTCGGCAACCCGTCCTTGATGCGCAGCACCGTCTCCTCATAGTGCACGTGAACGCCAGCGTTATACGGAAAGTCCGGAATGACTGCGGCATACACGTCCGTGAGTCCCGGTCCCATGGTTGGATGCTCGGTGAAGATGTGGCCTCCACAAGTCTTGCACCATTTGCGATAGCTCTGCGGCGTCTTGTTGTAGGTGCCGATGTTGTCCGCTCCCCGGGTAACCTGCACGGCCTCGGGTTTCCACAGAGTGAAGGCATTGACGGGACCTGCCGACCAGTGCCGACACGACTCGCAATGACAATAGCCCATCCCGACCGGCTCACCGCTGACCGTGAACTGAACCGCGCCACAAAAGCAGCTGCCCTTGTAAGACTTTCCGTTGCTCATGATGCACCTCCTTGGTGATCCGCCCGGCGACAGGGGCCGGAGTGTGGCTTATTGCTCAGATCAACTCTAGCCCGAAATTTCCTGGGTTCTCGGGCTCCTAACTATTCGGTCTACTGCGGCGCTATCCTTACAGCATAGCGCGGTAGGCTACGCACTCCGATGGGAGCAAAGCGTACTTCGAAACCCAAAGCGAAGACGGGATCGTTTCTCGATTTTGCGCTTGACCGCCTGGCCACCAATAAAATCTACCCATCCCACCTCTGTGTAGCGACAGGCCCTGCAAAAGTGTCAAGTCAAGCAATGACCCTTTAGACTATCGATCTGACCTGCCTCATCAAAGGCTGCCAAACGAGAGTGTATGCCCCAGCCAGCACACACAGCATCTGCCGGGAACACTTCCTCAACTATCTCACCTGGCGTCGCCGAAAAGGTCCGCAGATGTTTATGAAGTATGCAGGAATGACGATGGAAGAACGAGGCCCACTCGTCGCCGAGTGGGCCAACACCATCCGCGTCGAAGAAATCCCCACCGCCTCAGCACCAAAGTCCTAACGCCCCACGTCTTCACACAAGGAAACGGTTCCCGCCACCTTATTCCTGCTATTCGCGGTGATGGTGAGGCTTAACTTCAGGCATCAATCGTGGTGCCCACGACTCACTGCACTGTCGGCTGCATGCGGTGTTAGACGGCGCTCGGCTTCAGCCGTCCTGTGCTTCTCCGCCCCGGAAGTGGATCGTGCAAGCTGAGAGAAATCCAGTCTGGCCAGATTGTCGTTGCCGCATGCGTCACAATAGTCCTCCACGGCACCGAGAATCACGTCGTTTGCAATATCGGTCGCGTTTCTGTCTGGGCCTTGTCTCTCAACACGCAGGTCATGCCATTCGACGACAACCACATCACCCTCGCTGTCACCCCGACGAGCCTTTCGAACCTTCGGCTCTATCCCCAGACTTCGAGTGGCAGCCAAAATGTGCACGCATCGAGACGGAGACATACCGGTTATACGGCGCAAGTAATCCACGTTGATGTGAACATTCTTGGGAAGCTCGGTGGGACAGCCAAAACGAAACACGCTCGTGAGCACGTGACGTTCCTCTGGTGTTATTCGGCTAAGATGGAAGAAGAAACTGTGTGCTGTGGCTGTGACCTCGTTCTTTGCCTCGGTGGTCACCACGCCAAGCCTCTTGAAAAGTCGGTCGGGAACAGGAGGAAAATAATTACTGATCTGACGCGTTCCAATCTTACTCTGGACAAGCTCGGCGAGCTGCAGTGGGGTAGTCCGACGAAGGTCGATGTAGTGAACTGTCTGACGGAGACCCGGAATGACGGTGTCATCGAAACGGGAAGGCAAAATATATTCACTGTGCTCTCGGATTGCTCTTGCTTGAGCGCTCTGACGTTCGTGGTTGGTCCAAACCTTTTTTGCATACTGTTTGGATGCAAATAGAACGCAGAATCGTGCCGCATTTTCGTAAACGTCGTTCAAGTGCGTATACAAATCCCTGCCCCACAGCGCAGCTTGCTCGTACTCGTCAAAAAAGACTCGTACACCTCTGTCTCGGAGGGCATCCGCCACTTTCCGAACGTAGGCCCTGTTTCCACCAGCGAACGAGAGACTTACGTCGTAGTCGAATTCCTTCGCTCGCCGTGGTGCCGCACGTGTCGCCATCCTTAACCTCAACAACGCCGCCTAACTATTTGGTCTACCGCGGCGCTATCCTTGCCGCATAACGCGGTAGGCTACGCACTCCGCTGGGAGCAAAGTGTACTTCGAAACCCAACACTTATTCAATTTACTCCCCCCTTTGCCTCCCGACGAAAACTGCGAATTCTGCAGTCTATTCGGCTGCCGAGAGCCCTCTGAAGGCGCGCGTTGCGCGGTCTTCCACCCCCTACATCTAAGGTCATGGGCTGATTGGTTCCCCCACTGCGCCCGTCGAACGGCCGCTCTACTCTTTCTCTTTCCACCCTCTCAATGGGGGGTGGCCTGCCAGCTCTCAACGTGCGCGCGTCGATCGAGGACCTTCCGAGGGCGCGCGATCCGCGATTTTTCCCCTTACCACTTTAGGTCATGGGCTAATTGGTTCCCCACTGTGCCCGTCGAACGATCCTTTCTCTCCCCCCCACCCCTAACACAATGGGATGAGACGGTCTTCTCTCAACTGCGCGCGTCGAGCGACCACCGTTTCACCGTGGGGGCTCCGCGAGCAAAGAGAGTGGACCGTCTCATCCCATCACCGCCGACCCATGATGATGAATCATCAAC
>JBGPVY010000119.1:0-8334 GCA_041491905.1 Nitrospiraceae bacterium
CGGGTCTATCGCGCCCTCGGCCTGAGCGGCTATGCCCGCATCGACGTGCGCATGGACGCGGCGGGGCGCGTGTACGTACTGGAAGCCAATCCAAATCCACAAATCGCGCACGACGAAGATTTTGCGGATTCGGCCGAGCACGCCGGCTATACGTATCAAGAGCTGTTGCAAGCACTGCTGCGCATCGGGCTTCGCAGGCAGCCGGCCAACCCGACCCCAAAGAAACCGTCACCAGCGCCAACGTGAAGCTGCACCGGACCTCACTCGCATCCCCCGCGGATTAGAGCGACTTCAGATACTCGACGAGGTCTCGCTGCTGGTCCACCGTGAGACCGAGAGTACGAACCCGGTTGTAATGCGCCACCACGTCCGCGAGCGTGGCCGCGCTGCCGTCGTGGAAGTACGGCGGGTGCTGCCACAGTGCACGCAGTGGGGTTGTGCGGTACGCCTTGTTCGCCGTGCGCGCCGCGTACGTCCCGTCGACGGCGGTTTCCGCCGGCGCGTGCAGCTTTCCACTGTTGTTATCGGTGCCGGTCGCGCCCACGTGGCAGGCCAAGCATGTCTGGCCAAACAACGCGTTTCCACGCTCCGCGGCAGCGGCATTGAAGCTTGCGGCCGGAGGTGGAGGTACCGGCAGGCTATGCTGGTAGGCGCGCAGCGCGGCGAGCTTGGAGGTGACCATGTCCGGCGAGTGCTTGACGTCGATCCCCAGTCGTGGGTCAGAGAAGTTGCCCTGTCCGCCCATCTGGGTCACGGCGACATAGGCATTCCAATAGGAGATCGGTCCCTCCGCCGTGTACGTTTCGTTCTTGACCTGGGACAAGCCATAGGCAGGGGGTAGGACGAGCGGCGTGTTCTTCCCGTCCAGGTTGAAGCGCGGGTCGTATTTGCCGGGACCCCACGACTCGTAGACCGCCTTCTTGTCGGCGGGTAGCGCGGGTGAGAGGGCAATGATGGCTCCGACGTTAAGATCTCGATTCGGCCAGCCGTCTTTGCGACGGCCGATGCCCGGCATCACCGAGTTGTCAACAGTAGAGTGACAGAGCGCGCAGGTGACGCCAAGCCGGGTGATATGGTTGTTCGAGTCCACGGTGGCCTGGATGCCCACGATGGCGTTCATCTTGAGCAACGCGACCGTCGTTGCCGGGCTCTTGATGTCGACTTTTTTGAGAATCCCTGGAGGCAGCACATCCGCATCCACTTTGAGCCCGACCGTGAGCGCGGTCGTCGGGTCCACCTTCTTCTCGACGACCTCGTGCAGACGCAGCGTCTCGGTCCAGAGTTGCTCGTCACCAAAGGTATCGAAGCGGAAGATGCCCTGGCCCTTGGCAACGAGATCTGATGAGCCGACGACCTCGGGTGACATTTTGCCCTTTTCGCAGCCGACGAGTGCACCTCCGGCTGTCAGTGCGACCAGGACCAACGTGGCGATGACGATACTCGGCGATCGAATGGTCCGAACTGCGGTATGCTTCATCTTGGCGATCATGTCGTCTCCCTCCCTTTCTTAATCACGGCTGCCACATGTATACTCGCTGAGCGCACCCGAGTAGGTCATGGCAAAACACCTATAAAAGTTAGAGAATGTATGTTGTCATCCTTACATCCTACCCACGGGTCTCGCTTGAGCGTTTTAAGAAGTCCGCTAACTCGCTGGCATGCTGCTCCGTCGTTTGCAGAATGTCGAGTAACAGCTGACGTGTGACCAGATCCTTGTCTCCAATCTCTCGAATGAGCGCGCTGTACGCCTCTACTTGTCGGCGTTCGAGCATGAGATTTTCGCCCACCATTTCGACGAGCGTCGTTCCTTGCTCAGGGTGGACACCGATGGACGCGGCTTTCCCCGCTAGCTCCTGAAGATCAAAAACGGGGACGCCGCCTAACTGCTGAATGCGATTTGCCAGGGTATCGGCATGCTGCAATTCCTGTAGTGCGTGCGCCTCGAATTCGGTCTTCAGGCCAGGGGATAAGAGCGAGACCGCCATATACGCATGTTGTTTGTATTGCAGGTAGCTGGTGATCTCGGTTGAGCGTAAGCGGTTTAACGCGCTCACGATGGTGTGCGGATCGGCCAGATATTGCTTAGTGACTGCCCCCTCCTTGATAGCTTCTCCGATCCCTTTCTCACTATAGCCGGTTTGTTGCTGGGGTTTCTTTTTCATAACCTTCTCCTGGATGGTTGTGTGGGTCATTCTATGACATCCGCTATGAGAAATAGGGATGGAGTCATGCCTAGTCCCGTATAGAAGCCGAACCTCGCGCGCGACGGGAGCCGTGGGGTGCAGCGGATCCGACAGACCGTGAACGAGGCGCGCCATTCGGATCAGGTGGGTGGCTGACCGTCAGCGCGGCGCTATTCGGACTCGATGCGAGGTACGGCCGATCGGTCAGCCACAGAAATTCGCCGAAACGTAGAATGTTTTTCTGCCCGTGATGAACCCACTGCTTCCTGCACCGATAACCGTTCTACGCTTCACGACACAGCGACAGATCACTGATCGCGCTGAAGCGTCGTGGTATGCCCCTTGTCGGTGACATAGGCTTTGACCTTATCTCCCACCACTACCTTATCCAGTTTCGTGCTCGTATCGACGTGAATCCTGGTTTCTTTGCCATCGGTATCCTTGATCCAAAAGTATTCGCCATCCATCTTCATCAGCGTGCCTTTGACCGTGTCTTTGGTGAAGCGCTCCCCCAAGGTCGGCTTGGCCTCTTTGTCCGACATCGGATCGGCTGCTCCAACTATCCCGGCTCCAAAACCAAGTACCACCACCGTGAGTATTGACAAAGTGAGCTTGATCATACGTCCTCCTTATTAACCGCCATATGGAAAAGAAGTGCTTACCTACGTCATGGGTTCAAAACCGGCAAGACGATCGCAGAAAGATTCTCGGCTTCTTCAGAACACTGTGGCATGCCCGAGATCTATATCTGTACCGTCCTGCCGCTCTCACTGAGCCGACTACGGCCCCATTGTGAACCAGGGGCGGTTCACATTTCAGTTGAGATGAAACCGCATCCAGCATCTCTTGGAGCTTGAATCACTCTGACTTTTCCGCCCCTTGCACTGTGTTCCTCACGCATCCGAGCTGCACGTGATGAAGAGTGTGTATGCGAACCCCTCAGACCTGGCCCCGCCATGCCCCTGTCTCGCGACCACGCTTCTCGATGAATTCCTTAAATCGCTCCAGATCTCCCTGCACGCGCAACGACACTACTCCCAATGCATCTCCTACATTTTCGACGACACCCTGAGGGGCATACTCTAATTGCAGCATGACCTTGGACCTGGCATCCGAGAGTCGGTGAAATGTCACGACCCCTCCATTGATGGCACCGCCTCGACTCGTCCACGCGATACGCTGGTCCGGCGTCTGCTCGGTGATCTCCGCATCCCACTCTTTGTCCTGGCCCGCGATCGCTGCTTTCCAATGAAGATGTGTGTCATCCAGCTGATTGACTTCTTTCACACCTTCCATGAACCGGGGAAATTCCTCAAACTGCGTCCATTGATTGTACGCGGTCCGCACAGGGACGTTGACTTCAATGGATTTCTCAATGGTCGACATGCATTCCTCCTTTACGTAATTTTGGGTGAGTCGGTGTGTCTAGATCTATGATCACTAGCGTCCGTCAGTTCACGGCTTGGGTACTCCACTCTCCTTTTCCTGTAATGGCGGGAGAGCATCTGTTTGTGTGATCCGTGTATACGGCCTTCCTCGAAGAGTCGGCAGGTCGCTCCCCTATGAAGAAGCGACCGGCACGCGATCACTGAGGCAATGACTACTGCCCCCTTGAACCGGGCTTGCCTGATTCGAGAGGGAAGTCAGTCGTACGGCCGGCGTCATTTCCCGTGATCGGCATCAGTTTCGTGGAGCGAATCGCGGCCGGTTTGAGTTCCGGAACCGGCATCAGTTCCTCGGGCCGAGCGAATCGAGAGCGCGTGATTCTGCTCGTTCATCTTCGCCTCAATACGATCACCCTGCTTAAAGCTTCCGATTTTCTGGGTGGTTTTGTCGGTATGCATGCGCACTTCCTTCCCGTCCTGCCCCTTGACAAAATAGTTATCGCCTTCGACGCGCAACACTTCACCCTTGATCATCTTCCCGTCTTTTGACTGGCCGCCCTTCATTTCATCGCCCATTTGTTTTTCACCAGCTTCCTGACCGCCTTGCCTCCGATCAGATTGGTCAGTTTTCATCTCGTCTGTAGTCGGAGCCGCATAACCTGCCTGTGCGGCATGGGACAGACCAAGGCACAGCAAGAAACCACACGACAGGACACCGACGATTTTCGAAATAGATACCATGGCAGCCTCCTGGGTTAGATGTAAAACACGCATACCGCTAACGGTACGCTCTCCGGGTCTTGCTCTCTGAGCAATTTTGACCAGACCGAGGAAATTTCCTAGTTTTTTGGTGACGAGTCCCTAGGCCAGGAACGAGACGAGAGGGGGAGTTGGAATTTGGTAGGGCTCTTTGGGAGCAGAGGATTGTGCGCTTGAGGTAACAGGCGCCACACTGACCCCTCGGCCCTGCGGCATGAGTTGGGCACGAAGTTGGGCGATTCGCGGCCGAATCTTATTGAGAGTGGGCTGCTCGTTGACAGAGACACTGTGGGCGTGCCCAAGACAATCTTCCCACACCTCCACTGAGCTGTTTTGAACAGACTTCGACATCACAGAAATGAGAAGATTTCTGTCAGAACCATTAGAACCAATTGCGAGTGAGACGGAGTCTTCAGTACGTTTCATCCGGAAATCGTTCCGTTCAAGCCGCACAACCAGCAGCAGCAGATTGACACCGGGCGCGCGAAAGAAAATCGGGCAAGAGGAAAGCGCAATGCGTATCATCTCCTCCATTCGTCCACCTGTTCGTATTCATACTGCTGGCCATGTCGGCGGCATCCCTACGGGCAAATCGGCTAAGAAGGTCTGTGCCGGTCCGCCTCGTTATTCGTGGTCATCTGCACCATTGCGCTAGACGGGTGATTCCCGATCGAGGCAGGGGCAGTGCATGATGAGGTGCTGAAGCCGGTCAATCAACATTTGACCGATCATCGACCACAATTTTACACACGAAGGAGAGATGATAATGAAAAGCGCAACAGCCGTGAAAGATCCTGTGTGTGGTATGGACATAGAAACGGCAACCGCAGCTGGGCGAACCGTGCACAAAGGGCAGACGTATTACTTCTGCGGCTCCAAGTGCAAAGAGAAGTTCGATCTTAATCCGGAGCAATACGTGGGCAAGTCTGCGGGAACGCCGAAGAGCGGCCAGGGCTGCTGCAGTTAAATCCCACAACGCCGCAGGTGAACGCCATGCCTACTGTTGACCCTAGCTCCCGCCAGGCGTGGCTCCTGTGGGCGAGTGTCTTTCCGGTGTCGTGGACCGCGCCGTGTGTCGCGTGGCCGGCGCTACGGCGGATCACGCTCTAGGCCAGTGCGCTAGGGCTTGCGGGGAGGGGATTTGGAAGAACCGGCTATGAGGAGATCGCGAAACGATGTCTGATCTGTTGATGCACGGTCGTATTCTTCGAATCTTGGCTGTGGGCCTGCGGCCGCTACTCCAACGAAGAAGGCACGAGCTCGACCCTGTCGAACAGTGGCAACCAGGCAACGAGGCCGGTCTCACGTCCGTCCAATCCGGGCGCGGCCCTCCCTGCCGCTCCAGTACCCACGTCGTCCGACACAGTTCATTCGCACCACTCATTACTAATAGAAATTGGAGGGTTACGCCATGAGAAAGTACAGAACCGTCACACTCGCAGTTGTTGGGCTCTTCTTGTCCGTGTCATTCCTTGCCTCCTCCGTTGTGGCCGCCGAGAAGGATGGCGTCATGATGAAGGATGGCAAGATGACGAGGATGCAGGACGGGAAGGAGATTGGCCGGATGGATCGCGAGACAACCATGTCCAACGGCACGAAGATCATGATGAACGGCAAGATGATGATGAAGGGCGGGAAAGAAATGCAGTTGAAGGAGGGCCAGACAGTGATGATGGACGGGAAGATGCTGGAGGGTAACAAGGACATAGAGATGGAGAAGATGGACAAGTAGCTTCTCAGATTGCAAACATGGTTCACAAGATTTGGTCATCGCAAGAGTCAGGTGCAACACTCGAATGAGTGAGACATCGAATTATCGCTAGGCATCATCCATTCCCAACAACCTAAGGAGCGAATCATGTCTTTTACTGATCAAGACAAACATGCCTTATCTGACATCGTAACGGGCTTTACTCTTGCTATCGTTGGAGTGTGTCGTGCTCTGGAACAGCAGAAGCAAATTATGCCGGGACCAATCTCTGAGGCAATACATACTGAAATCGGAAAATTGCCGACTGGTTCAAGTGGTCAAACAGTAACAGCAAAAGACATTCTCGTGAATATCTCCAAAGGATTGAAGGGGGAACCGATCGCTAAGATTCGCTTTCCGTAACAGGTCACGGAATGCTTCCTGTACGTTAGCGGGCAGTATCACGCATGGTGACAAGCCGCGAGTTGGACAACTCAGGCCCGGGCAAACCCATGTAAAGAGTTTTCACTCTCCTGGCCTGCTTTGCTCTTGATAACAGCTGTTGTCAAGAGCAAAGTCGCGCCATGAGAGAAATAAAGATGGTAGGAACCATTTTCCTTAGATCATACCTAACGTCATCGCCCAAGAAATCGTCGACGACCTCGAAGCGGCGCTCGAACAATTCCGCCCGATTTCCAATGACCTTGGTAGTGACACTTCAGAGAAAGTGCCCTAATGCGCGCTTCCTTCCCCCTGGCTACACAGGACAAAGAGTGTTCAGCAATTTCGAAATGAGATTATTTCGGTACGCCAAGAACCGTCATGATCAAGGAGGTCCCATGTCCATTGTGACGGCGGTAGTCCTCTCCATGTTCTTGCTCACCGTGACCGGCTGCGCGACCCCCAGCCCTCCTCCCGACGCGAAGCAGGAGACGGGCAAGAAAGACACCACTGTGAAACCAGCCAAACATGATGAGAAGAAGGACATGAATGAGGAAAGCCAGAACGCCATTCGTTAGGCCGGGAACACCTGCGTCTGTTTCGTTCATCTGGTCTATTTGGTTGCTCTGGTTTGTCTGGTCCAACCAAATAGACAACTAGACCAAACAACAGTCATCTTACGCTGACGGACCTTTCAGCAGCCTGCTAAATCTGGTAGGTCGGCCCAGTTGGTGAGGTCGTCGACTGCGGCCACGCAGTTAGGTTTTGAACCCGATTCGTTTGACTTTGGGCTCTGGCTCCGCCATGAGTTCACGAATCGCCTCGAAGACGACCCGAAACTGGGAATCGTACTTCTTCTCCAGCTCATTGAGGCGTCGGGCAAGCCCCTTGTTCGAGCCGATCATCTCTCGAAGCTGAACAAACGCTCGCATAATGGCGATGTTTACTTGGATTGCCCGTTCACTATGGAGCACGCTTGAGAGCATGGCTACGCCTTGCTCTGTGAAGGCGTAGGGGCGGTATTTTCTGTGTTGCCCCCGACCTGGTTTTAAGGTCGCAAATTGCGACCTTAAACGTTCGACCTCTTCAGCCGTCAACTGGAACATAAAATCGGAGGGAAATCTCTTCTTGTTGCGCATGACTTGTTCATTGAGCCGTTTTGTCGGCACACCGTAGAGGATTGCCAGATGTGTATCCAGCATCACTCGATGTCCACGGATAAGCAGAATGTTCCGCTCAACGTGTTCGGTCAGTATTGGCAAGGCCATGCGTGTTCTTTCACGATAGGAAAATGCGTCTTCTGACGACAGAGAAATATCGCTTCTGATTTAGACAATCAACGGGCAAAGCGATGAAATGGAAGTATTTGCGAGGATTTGCGAAGGACAATTGTGAAAAAAATGGTCGGGGGTTTTCCCGCCTGAGCAACCACTGCTCTTCTGTCGTCTTCTCTGGGGGCAGGCTAGAGGGGCTCCCACTGCGCGCAACTTTCTCACCCGCCCACCCACTGGCACGCCGAGACGTGCCATTAGCCCGGGCGAGGGTTTTCTGTGACCGGGCGTTGCACGAGCACAGGAGAGCATCTAGTCTGCCCCCTCATGCTCCCTCCAAGCTCGCTTGCCTTTCTCTTTTGGAATGGCCCCCATGCTGGTCCAACTGCGGCCGTCGAACGAGGCCCTTCCAATTCTCTCTACCTCTCTTTTGAGGAGTGGCCAAGGCTGCCCTTTACTGCGCGCATCGAACGAGCACAGTTTCACCGTGCGCGTTCTGCGAGCAAGAAGGGCACCTGGCCGCTCCTTCCTCGTTCCTCCCGCTTGCGCTGATCTCCAGTCGGGAGTAGGCTTCGCTCACACGCTGCCCCGCGCTTTGGAGGCTC
>JBGPVY010000015.1:0-21311 GCA_041491905.1 Nitrospiraceae bacterium
CGCGATATCAACGCCCAACACGTCTGCTCCGAGTCTCGCCTCTGGTAATGCCGTCGTTCCATCGCCGCATCCGAGATCCAAAACTTTGAGCCCTTTTGTGATTCCGAGTCCCTTGACGAGTGCCTCTCCGCTCTCCCTCATACTCTCCGCAATGCGGGTAAAGTCGCCTTTTTCCCAAAGTGCTTTGTTTGGATTCATCGGAGTACTCCCTTTCCTTTGCCATGACAGCCGCGAAGCGCCGGATTTCTGTCAGGACGACCCACCACCTTGGCGCCGCTGCCAATTATAATATATGAAGAGAGTGGGATATTCTACTTTTTCAGGTGAGCCTGGTCCATCGCTGTGTGAGGGGAGGAGGGGGCGATTCAGAGGCAGTCTATCTGGTGCGCGGGTCTGTCTTGTCTCTCTCGTTCGTCGACCCAAACAAACGAGATAGACCAACGAGACCAGATGAACCAGACCCCCGCCACGCGCCGAGAAATGGGTCCTGGCAGCTTTTTCTTTGCCGTCAAGCGGCTTCTGGATAAGGCGTTGATTCAACGCCTTCCATCATACCAAATCGATAACTGCTTCTTGTCTTGCAATGTCCGACGTGGACGTAGAATGACTCGCAGGATCTGACCGGCAATCTCTCGCCCGGAGTAGAGTGCCACCTTGCGCGATGACGTCTCCAGCGGATGTTTTGTCAAGATGATGAATTGAAGGCCACGTTGTCGCCCCCACTGCTTTAGATGCTCACTTAAGCTTATTTCGTCAGCCGCGTAGAGTTCCTGGTTGAAACCACCGACATCACGAAACGCATCGCTGCGACACACGACCAGCGCACCCGCCGCCCAGCGAAACAGAATCGACATGCCCGTCCACAGTTGCAATGTCCAGTTCGCCCACCATGGCAATCCTTGCATGTGCAGTGTGCTGCCACAACCCACGCTCTTACCGTCTTCAATCAACCGCAAGATATCAGCAAGCAATCCTGGATTTAAAACACTGTCAGCATCCACAAACAGCAACCAATCTCCTGTCGCCTTAGCTGCGCCTGCATTGCGTGCCCGACCGATTTGATTGATGGGCTCAAAAACGACCTGAGCACCTGCCTGCCTTGCCAGATTGGCCGTGTTGTCGGTGGAATTATTGTCGACCACAATAATTTCTGATGTAAAACTGGGCGTAAAATTTGCCGCGAGTGATGCGGAAATGGACTGCAGGCAGCGTTCAATCAGACGCTCTTCATTAAAAGCTGGAATGACAATTGAGAGATGCATAGGAAAATGGATTCTGGTTTGTACCGTGCACCGCGAGATAGGCTCTTGATACTTTTCTTTTCCCCCGTCAGGCAGCGGCTGATCGCCTAACCCGCACATCGACCTTCAAGCCGGCATGCGTCAGCATGGTGATGAGAGTATCCATACTGAACAGTTCGATTTTGCCACGCATGAGGTCGCTGATCCGGGGTTGTCGCTGTGAATCCGTATCTCCTGTACGCCTCCGCCGACGCTGGGCATGGTTCCAGCTGCTGGCTATCTCGCTGACGCTAACCGCCAATTTCCCAGGGTTCACGGCGGACGAGTGCGAGAAGATCTCGTGAACCATCTGAAGATCACTTCGCGAAGGTCGGGGCGAGTGAACTCTGGAACGATTCGACCAATCTGGGGCGTTTTCAGCAGCGTTTCAGCAGATTCGACGATGCGATCAACGAAGGTGATGGCGTGGAGGACGGAATCGCGGGCGATAAAGTCTTCGATGTCCTGAAGATCGTTCCCGGCAGTCAGCGACCAGCGGACTTGCGCCATCGAGCGATTCTTTCTTTCAGCTCTTCCTGTGTGAGGACCCGTCCCTCCGCCACGTCCTGGAGGCCCTTCTCCACTTGCTGCTTAAAGAACAACTCTTCCATGATCGCGCCGGTGGTCACATCATCAGGCAGTTTCTTAATCATCTCTAACGCCTCGGCTTTGGCTTTTGCCATGCGGGCCTCCTCTCAGCTGGTTCTGTGGTTAGGCTATGCCCAGATGTCCGAAAAAGCAAGTCTGTTTCAGGCTGGTCTATCTAGTGCGCGGGTCTGTCTTGTCTCTTTCGTTCGTCGAACCAAACAAACGAGATAGACCAACGAGACCAGATGGACCAGATCCCCGCCACGCGCTGCAGCATGTGTGATTACAAGACCTGGACCCATTTTCTGGGCGCGGCCATGTTCATTCCCGGCGCTTAGCTGACAACCGCAGTTTGTCTGATGGTGAAGATCCCCACGCCCCTTGTGATGATCACCTTCCCCGTCCGGCTTAAGCGAGAGATCTCGTTGTAGATATCGCTAGCATTGAACTCCGGAGCGCGTGCCACTAAGGCGTCGAAAGCGCACTCCTGAGAGTCTCGGAGTAGTTCGAGGATGCGGTCGGTAATGGGCCGCTGCGTTGACATGTGGATACCTCCTTGCCGCGATGTGATCGTCTCAGGAAAGTGTACGGAGTGAGCTGCCGGCGTTGGAGCGGCGGAGACTGGAGAATCGGTCGCGTTGTGAAGGCCGACGAAGCGCGAGAGATGAGACAGTCAGCGTGGCTGAAACGTCTTGACCGTGATGCTACGCGCCCAGAGACCGCTCAGTCAAGCAGGCGCAACGGTGCATGTGCCTGTCATCGAACCAAGCAGACGATAAGAAACCAGATGAACCAGCTCCCCGCTACGCACCGCGAAATGGTTCCTGTATTTTCCCCGTGGTCCTCATATGTCAGTGCTCACGCCTGACCCCAAATCCATCTTGTTTTGAGGGCCTCGATAAAGGTTCCTGCCCCTAGGGCAACCTCTAGTTCTCTCCCACTTAGCAGACAACTATACTTATATTGTCACCCGCTATGGATTTCGCCCAGCCAGTGCATTAGTTTATGTTTCAAGGTCGAGACCGGTTTCGATTTCTTTGATCAGAAGCCCAGACCTTCCGGTTTCGCAATCAGGTCGACGCTCAGAAAGGAGGACCTCATGGCCAAGTATGGCGAGAGTGCACAGCGATCGGTCAAACGGGCGATGCATAAACTGAAGACAGGCAGTTTAAAGAGCGGGAAGAGTGGCACGCGAGTCAAAACCAGAAAGCAAGCCATTGCCATTGGGCTTTCGGAAGCCAGGCGTAAAGGGGCAAAGATGCCTGCCAAATAAATTGCTGACTATGCTCTGCCGGGACATGATTTTCTTAGTGAGGTAGAAAAACAGGGATATTCTACTTTCTAAGGGTCGACCTGGTCCATGATTGTGTCGTGAATCGAACGACGACTGCTCTCTTGTGAGAGCCTTGTGTGGGGGGAGGGCGATTCAGAGGCAGTCTATCTGGTGCGCGGGTCGGTCTTGTCTCTCTCGTTCGTCGAACCAAACAAACGGGACAGACCAACGAGACCAGATGGACCAGTTCCCCGCCACGCGCCGCGGGATGTTGGATTGCAAGACCCTCAAAGCTTTGACCCAGGGTCCTTATTCGCGTCGACCTCGAATGACACGAACCAGAATTACCACGACCGCGATGACCAAGAGGGCATGAATGAATCCGCCCATGGTGTTCGAGGTGACAATACCCAGAAGCCAGAGGACAACCATGATGATTGCAATGGTCTCGAGCATGTTGCTTCTCCTTTTGCCATACCGTGGTCCATCGTAAGTTTAGCGGCCCACTGCCGCCGCACTAGTAAATCTTCTGGGGCCACACGGGAAGCAGAGCAAGGTAGCCTCAGCAATCTGGTGTGGGCAAGTCTACTGCAAAGTCGGAGACGTATCCATAACTCTGTAGATGATGTGGGAGCCTTGTGTGAGGGGAGGGCGATTCAGAGGCAGTCTATCTGGTGCGCGGGGCTGGCATGTCTCTCTCGTTCGTCGAACCACACAAACGAGAGAGACCAAGGAAACCAGATGAACCAGATCCCCACCACGCGGTGAGAAATGGGTTCAGTCACCTGTTCACTTCCCTTGCTGAGCGATGACCCGTTCCAGGATAGGTGATATTTCGCTGCATGAAATCCCACAGGCAGTCCACTCGTGTATTTTCTTTTCTTCTCCTGTCGAAGGATATCCGATTACCATTCCAACAAGACTATGGTGTTCGTCTATGATAGGAGAACCGCTCATTCCGGGACCTAATGGGACGGATAATGCAAGGAGCGGAAGCCCCAGCACGTAGTTAATTTGAATTCCAGTTATAGTCAGCTCTCTGACATCAGGTGCGTGCTTAACTCCTGGTATATCAGGAAACCCAACCGCAGCACATTTCATCCCTCGGTCCTGAGGCATCTGTAAGAAGTGACGAATTTTGATGGGTGGGGCTTGTATGTCGCGGTCCAGTTTGAGTATCGCAATGTCGAGCTGTGTGTCTATATGGATAATGGCGCATTGGGCCTGGGTGTCACCAAACTCGATGTAATCAATCATCAAGTATTCAGGATTCACTACATGTGCAGCTGTTAGGATTAGGTTAGGCTTTCCGACAATAAAGCCGGTAGCAGAATCTGGATCTCCCGCTCGATTTACCACTACGCGTACGACTGAAGACAAGCATCTCGTTACGGCTGGTCCCAAAGGGCCTTGATAGACCAAAAGTTGTTTTTTATGCGTATTTACGATCTGGCCAAGTCGCTCTTCTTCAATAGGAGTTAAAATTCTTTTCCGAAATCTGTAGGGGTTCTGGGATCCCGGTTCTTTATCTTCAGTGCATAGAAGCAGGCCTACTCCGTTAGGACGTTTCTGTATATATCCTTCAACAATGTCCCCGTGTCTGTAAGGCCTTAGATGGATTCCAACTTCATCCTCTATATCAATAGAAAGCTGATCGAAATCAATCCCATCACGTCTGAAAATATAAGAGTTCTTTAGGGCTGAGATGCTTTCTGGTTGAAGGTCGATCCCTGGCGCGAGTTCCGGAGCCAATTGTCTAAGCTGTTGGCGAAACCGTATATAGGCGGGGTTCGATTTCCCTCTTACTAACCCAAAGAACGCTATCCTGCCTTGAAGAACCTTCTTGAAGGGGGATGTGGCTCGCTTGGGATTACGATGCTTACGGTAGTACATTTCGTGAAATTCTTTTCCGGCCGCCTCTAATCCAAATGTTTGCCAGGCATGCAACATAGCGCGGATCTGGCGAGCGAATTCTCTTTTAACGTTAGGGAATTGATTAGTAACCAGACCTGTAACTACCTGCCTAGCGTCAGACCTCTGTAGTCTTACCTTCTTTCGGTTAATCTTGAATCCATTCCCTTCAATAATTTCCGCAAGCTCATTGCCCAGGTTTAGGTGCTTCCCTTCGTCATTGGTCTTAATAGTTGCGATGCTGTCAGGAAAGCTTTCCTGGGAGGTCGAAAATGTCAGGTCGTCAGCATATCGGGTATAGGAACACCCTTCTTTCTTTGCAAGTCGAAACAATTGGCTGTCCATTTTCGCGCAAATCATGTTCGAAATAATTGGAGATGTTGGTGCTCCCTGTGGAAGCTGGTTATTGAAACAGCAAATATTTGCCAAGACTGATGCGATGGTTGAGTTTCTATTGTAGGGAACAGCCATCAACATTCCACGAACCCGCCCAAAGTTGATTGACGGGAAAAAGTCCTCAAGGTCGACATTTAATACTAGCCTCTGTCCTGTATGTGGCAAAGCGTTGGAAATAATGCTTTTCCCTCGGAGAAAACCATGCACGTGAGGCTTTTGGGGATAAACTTCTTGGAGGATCTGACTGAGTTTTCTTTGAATAAGTTTCAGGGCTGTTGCTGGCGAGGAAATTGTACGGAATCTACCTGCTTTCTTAGGAATGTCAAAGGTTAGATAGCGAGTACTCAGATCTGTTTTGTAGAGATGGTACACCAACCGACCGAAATCGATCTGAAGAAGCGCTGCAATGTCTCGAGGGGTATTTAAACTGAAAAAGCCTTGACGCAGCGCGGGAGGATTAAGGTCCAGCTCCAAACTCATGTTGCAATATTAGAGGGCACTCGCAGCCTATTCTACTTTCTGCGGCTCACTTGCTGCGTAGTCATTTTCCATATCGTCACTGTTGACGTTATAAGCATGTTTTACGCTGCTTGTGAGCTAAGGCTTGTCTTTAGAACGACTGCCGCTGGATCAACGGCAGGAAAACAATGTGAGCTGCAAGTGCCCATAATGCTTATACTCGATTTCGAAGGTAACCACAATTAGTTGATCGCAGGCACGAGTTGTGGAGTCTAGATCGGTCTCCCTGCCGAAATATTTTCTGACTTCTCTTTATTTCTACTAAACATTTGGCTCTTGAGGCCTTAGTGGTTAAGGATCTCTCCTGCCAGAAATAATGGCGATTAAGTTCATCACGCTGTTTGTTGCTTCAAGTCAATACTCATGCCTGACCCCAAATCCTTATACACCATGCGAATCTATTCGGCTGAGTCATCACTGCGCTGATCGCTGGTGTTGTCAGCTCCACCAAGCCCAAAAAGATATGAGTTCAACATAGATAATGTTTCACCAAGATTAGCTTGTTTAGCTGCCCCGTGCAGGTCAGGAAATAGGGTGGCAAAAGAGATATTCATTAATTCCATATCACGCAGAGCCTTTACAGCCTCTGCACCAGGGATTTCATAGCGTCGTAAGCAGTCGAACAGTCCTTCACTTCTTAGATACGACTCAATGTCGATGTACCGAGAATGATCCAGCTTTGTAAAAACGCTTTTCTGTGCACGTATTCTTTGTGAATGGACCGAAAACTCTGTTTCGGGATAAATAATTTGCAGCTCTTCTTTCCTCTTAACTAAGCGCTCCGTTGATAGTGCCCATATAGCAACACTCTGCCTATCATTCTTGACGTCGATGGGTCCTATGCTGCTTAACCCGTCTTTGAAGGAAGGATAGCGGGACTCCAGGTGATCCACAAAAGCGAAGAACGCAGCCACATAGGGAGAGCCACTCCAATCTAGCAGGGGTGTCACGAGCCCATGGTGCCTACCAAGTATCCACCAATCATCAGGACTCATTGCATTGGGAAGTCCTGGAAGGCCGTGGGCTAGTTGATAGAACCGTCCCCAATATGCCTCTCGAATAGTGTAAATAGTTTCTCTGCTAAATGTTTTCTGTTCGGGATCATATCTCTTAATCCCCACTAAGGTTCTTTCGAACGCCGAACTAAGTCTCCACCGTACGTCTCTGTGGCCCCTGAATAGCCGAGCACCAACGCTCTCTCTTCGAATAACGGTAATAAAATCCTCCCAGAACTGGCACTTTCTGACAGTGATTGTAGGGTCAGGAATTATTAAATCGTCATCCATGGGAGCTAGTCCTGGGACGCAATGCCAAGCAAGGACCCCACGTGTGGTTCCTCGTGCAACTTCTTGGTTCCTGGATCGAGACAAAGAAGCAGGGACATTCTACGTTTTCATCGTCGGCCGGTCCATGCCTATGTGTGGCTGTCCACCAAACACTTCGTCCATCCTCTCCCTCCAGTATCAGAGGGGCGGCCTGGCGGATTCATATCGTGCCCGCGTCCAACGAGGGGAGTCCGCGACCGCGTTGCGCGAGCACAGGGAAATGCCAGGCATCCCTTCCTTTCTCTTCCCTCTACTCCTCCTCCCTAGTATTGGAGGGAGTGGCCGAGGCTGCCCTCGACTGCGCGCATCGGACGAGCACAGTTTCATCGTGCGCGTTCTGCGAGCAAGGAGGGCACCTGGCCGTTTTCCTTTCTCATCTCCCTCTTTTTTGTACGGTTTCAGTTTCATCGCGGCAGGGCACCCATGTTGCTCCAATTGCGGCCGTCGAACGAGGCCCTTCTGAGGGCGCGCGTTCCGGGAGCACGGGAGCAACGTGGGTGTCCTGCCGCTCTCCCGCCCTTGACCCCCGTTCTTCCGCCCCCCGTACAATATCTTATTCTTACGCTAACCCCTTGGCTTTCTGACAGTTTCTTGTCAGTCAGCAGATTAGGAGAGTAGGCCGGTATGCGGGTGGAGTATGAGAAGGGCGAACAGTCCTCCAAAGAACTGATCCTACTCCATCGCCAGACTTCCGAAGCCACGAGTGGCCGGAAGATCAGGATACAAAATAAACGGTGAAACTCTACGGGTGTTGCTGCAACCTGGCAGGTCAGCGTCCGGCCCGTGCCGCGACGGCAAAGTGGAAGAAGTAGCGATCCAGGCTGGCCAGATCACTACCGTATGCGGAGCCCCCGAACATTGCATCACAGAGCAGCTCGCGCACACGTGTGAGTTCTTTCCTGCGACCTTTCCAGCGGTCATCCCCAATAGTCAGGTCGAGCAGCTCTAATGCGCGGATAAACGCCTTTTCACAAAGAAGTGGATCTTTCCCGTGCCAACGATGCGCGCGTCCCACATCGCTTCCGACATTAGCCAGCTGTTCCACGAGCGGCAAGGTCTGCCATCGGCCGGCAGCGAGATTCGCATGGACGTGTGACATGCCCCTTACCTCTCGACCAATCGATTGACAATTGTGGTGACTGCGTCACGGATCTTCGCGCTTTCGACGTACCGGGAACGATTCCCTCCGGACGGGCGCACATTTATCATGGCATCGAACTCGACCCATTCCGGAACCGGACGCTCCGGGTAGAGGTTAATTCCCCATAAGTTTGTTTGCACAGACCCCTGATCTAGGAGAATCGCCTCCTCGTCCGAATGGAGTTCTCCGCCGATCGCCATAATACCCTGTTCCACATCGACGACAGCCTTGACCATATCTCCGAACTGCTGCTTCGCCATTTCGTTCAGCTCGTGCCGGGTCACGGTATCTCGAATTATTTTGATTTCCATCATCCTCGCCCAACAAACTCCAGTCTACCGGTATCTCCGCACTGAGGAGAATAAGCACGCCAGCACGATTGCGGATTGCGCCCAGCCCTGTCAATAAGAAATTTCCGTCGCGTCTGTTCGCGATGCGCTCATGGGGCGACCAGGTGGTTTCCATCGTGCGCGCCTCCAACGAGGGTCGCCCTCTCTCTACCTCTCTTCATGGGAGTGGCCAAGGCTACCCTCGACTGCGCGCATCGGACGAGCACCGTTTCATCGTGCGCGTTCTGCGAGCAAGGAGGGCACCTGGCCGCTCCCTCATCATCCTTCGGAGGGCGCGCGTTCCGGGAGCAAAGGACCAACGTGGGTATCCTGCCACCCTCCCACCCTTGACCCCCGTTCTTCCGCGCCCGTACAATATCTCCTCTTGTTGCTAAGCCCTTGGCTTTCTGACTGTTTCTAGTCACTCAGCGGATAGGAGCGCAGGCCAGTATGCGGATCGAGTTCTCGAAGGGCGAACGGGCCTCCAACAGGATGCTGAAAAAGTCCGCCAGCGGCGTTCTCGCTTCGCTCAGAAGCTCAACGTACCGAAGCGTACGCCGTCGCCTCTTCGCTCGCTGCGGCCTTGCTGGAGGGCCTTTTTGAGCATCCTGAGGTTACTTTGACATCGACACCACTATGTAAGACTCCAACGGTCTATTGTTAAAACTGAGTTTATCCGCCGCCTGCTAAAGAACTAATCCTGCTACATCACCAGACCTCGGAAGCCACCAGTGGCCGGAAGATGAAGGCTACAGATCGCATCGGACGTTGGACGGCTTCTCTATGAAGTGCTAGGATGCCATCATGCTGATTACTATGGGAACGGCGTCAAGGTGATGTATGAGCAATGTAGAAGCAATTGAACAACAGATCGAGAAGCTTTCCCCCAAGGAACTTGCGGCATTTCGTCGATGGTATGCGGCGTTTGACGCGGAGTCCTGGGACCGTCAGTTCGAGGCCGATGTGAAGGCCGGCAAGCTTGATACCTTAGCCGATGAAGCTCTTCGCGCACATACCTCCGGCCAGTCGAAGCCCCTTTGATTCATCACGCCTCACCCAATTTTTGGGCCTGCTACAACGCGCTGCCTGCTCCGATCCGTGAACAAGCTGATCGCGCATTTGAACTGCTCAAGGCTAATTCTCGACACCCGTCGTTGCATTTCAAGCAAGTAGGCCGTTTCTGGTCTGCCCGAGTTGGCCTTCAATATCGAGCTGTAGGGGTAGATGCATCAGACGGCATAGTCTGGTTTTGGATCGGTACGCATGCGGAATACGACAGGTTGATTCGGTAGCCCACTATTGAATATCCATCTTTAAGCCTCGTACAATACGTGCTCTTGTTCCTAACCCCTTGGCTTTGTGACTGTTTCTTGTCATCCGTGGTAGCGCAAAGGATAAGGCCGGTATGCGGATCGAGTACTCGAAGGGCGAACGGGCCTCCAAAGAACTGATCCTGCTCCATCGCCAGACCTCCGAAGCCACCAGCGGCCGGAAGATGAAAGTCATGCTCATCTTCCCCCCAGACTGGTATCCCTCCGAACCCTATCTCAGCCTTCCCTCCCTCACCGCCGTCCTCCGTCAGGCCGGCCATACAGTCATCCAAACAGACATCAACCTCGAAATGTACGACTGGTACTTCAGCGAGGACTTCCTGAAGAAGGTTCTGCGCCAGGTGCCGCAGCAGCTCGACCGGCTCCGCAAACTGTCGAAAAATCGCGATTTGAGTGCCGACGAGATGGATCTGCAGCTGGCACTCTGCGACCTAACCAGGCAGCGGATCGATGAGTTGATCACAAAGGCGGAGAAGGCCAAATCGATCATCCGAGGAGAAACATTCTACGATATCGATCTGTTGGAATGGGCAATTAATGTATTCCGTGAGGTCACGTCGGTGATCTCGATGGTCTATGCCCCGGCCAGGGTCTGCATGCCGCCGATGGAAACCGATCTGTCGTACAAGGTCTTTTCCTCTTCCGAGGTGATGGATGCCATTCAAGATATGCAGGTGAATGTGTATCGCGACGTGTTCGAGCACCTGGTGAAGCCGGTGATCGAGAAAGAGCAGCCGGACATAATCGGCATCTCGATCGTCTTGCAGCAGCAGATGTTCTCCTCCATGACCTTCTGCGCCCTCATCAAGCAGCACTTTCCCCACATTCACGTGACGATCGGCGGCAACACGGTGACGCGCCTGCGTGATGTGCTGCCTCAGTCGCCGCTGTTCCAATACTTCGACAGTGCAGTGGCCTATGAAGGGGAGACGGCCTTTGTGCAGCTGGTGTCTGCGGTGGGGGCGAGGCGGAGTCTCGCTGACGTGCCCAATACGATCTACAAGGACGAGAACGGCGTGCATACCTCGCCGACTAGCTATGCGGAGGACATGGCCACACTGCCGCCGCCGGACTTCGACGGGTTGCCGCTGGAGAAGTATTTCGTGCCGACTAAGGTTCTGCCCTATCTGGCAACGCGGGGTTGCTACTGGGGCCGCTGCGAGTTCTGCGACCATGGCGAAGGCTATACGGCCGGCTACAGGACGAAGAAGATTCAGGAGATCATTGACGAGATCGGGTATTTGAAGAATAAGTACGGCGCCAAGCATTTTCACTTTACCGACGAATCGTACCCGCCGGCGCTCTTTCGAAAGCTGTCGCGTGCTCTCATTGATTCCAAGATGGACATCACCTGGACGACGCACATGAGATTCGAAAAGAGCTTGATCGACTCGCAAGTCTGGCGAGACGCGCGCGACTCGGGCTGCCGCTATCTCCACTTCGGCTACGAGTCGGGGAATGAGCGGGTGCTCAAGCTGATGGACAAGGCGACGACGACGGAGATCATCACGCAGCATCTGCAAATGTCGGCTGACGTCGGCATCTGGAACCACTGCATGGGCTTTTTTGGATTCCCCGGCGAAACGAAGGAAGAAGCCTGGGAATCGGTGCAATTTCTCGAAGCGAACAAAGAACATGTGCATTCGCTCGGCTTCGGTACCTTCGACCTGAGCAAGCACACTCCGGTGGCCAAGCAGCCGGAGCGCTGGGGTCTGACGGTCTATAAGAATCCCGAATGGGATCTGGCGCTCGACTATTACTACACGGTGAAGAACGGGATGAGCATTGAAGAGGCGGAGCGAGTGTTCGAGGAGTTCGAGCGGAACCACAACCCTGGCTGGGACTTGCGCCTGTTCATTCGCGAATACGTGTTCCTCTATATCGCGCGCTTCGGAATGCAGAAGCTGACGGATTTGCAATTCAATCCAGATCGTATCGGGGGTTCCGTGCCGTCGCTCGAACAGAAGGTCTGTTCATGAGCGAACTGATTCAGATCAATGCACTGGCTCCGCTGCAAGGGGAACGGAAGACTAGCAAGGTCATGTTGCTCTTTCCTCCTGAATGGGTGCCGACTGCTCCCTATCTGGCCTTGCCCTCTTTAACTGCCGTCCTCCGCGAAGCCGGGCATCACATAGTGCAGCGCGACATCAATATCGAGATGTACGAACACTTCTTCAGCATGGAGTTTCTGATCTGGATCAAGGCCCGCCAGACCATGCAGTTGAAGGCCTTGGAGGCAAAGGAACTGCGAGGGGAACTGACCGATACGGAAATGGACCAGCAGGCGGCGCTGGAGCAGGTAGCGGGCGTAGACCTGTTCGATTTGGCGGAGCGGGCGGAAGAGTCGAAGCGCGTGGTCCGTGGCCCACAATTCTACGAGGCGGAGAAGCTCGAAACATCGTTGAATTGCTTCCGCGAGGTGATGGCCTACATTTCCACCGCCTACTATCCTGCGTCGCTCGTGTTCTATCCGATGGAAAGCAATCTGGGCTATCGCCCCGGCGTATCCAAGGAAGTGTTCGCCTGTTTGGACGATGAGCAGGTGAACATCTATCGGGATATCTGCAATCAGCTGGTCATGCCGGCGGTGGCGAAAGAGAAGCCGGACGTCGTCGGGCTCTCGATCGGGACGCAGATGCAGCTGCTGGCGGGACTCACGTTTTGCAAGATGATCAAGGAGACGTTCCCGCATATCCATGTGGTGGTGGGCGGCAATGTCATCACCCGGTTGCAGGAAGAGTTGCCACGTCAGGAACGATTTTTCACTGAGATTTTCGACTCGGCCATCCTCTATGAAGGGGAGCATGCGTTGCTCTGGCTCATCGAGGCGTTGAACGGCGAGCGGACTCTCACCTCCGTGCCCAACTTGATGTATCGCGATGCCTCAGGCCTGCATCAGAATTCCGAAGTCTATACCGAGAAAACGACATCGCTGCCCTTGCCGGACTTCGAGGGGCTGCCGCTGGATCGCTACTTCGTGCCGGAGCTGATCATTCCCTACCTCGCGACGCGCGGCTGCTATTGGGGCCGCTGCACGTTCTGTGACCATGGCCAGGGCTATTTCGACCAGTATCGAGGTGTGCCGGCCCAGCAAGTGGTCGAACAGATCAAAGCGTTGCGGGACAAGTATCACTGTCGCCATTTCCTCTTCTCCGATGAATCCTATCCGCCGGCGCTGTTCAAGAAGGTGTCGCAGCTGCTGGTCGATCAAAACGTCGGGATCAAGTGGACGACGTTGATCCGGTTTGAAGAAACCCTGCAAGGCCAGGAGATCTGGAACCTGGCGGCGAAGGCCGGCTGCTGCACCCTCTATTATGGGATGGAGTCGGCGAACGAGCGGGTGCTGAACCTCATGGATAAGCACGCCAAGAAGAGCGTGATCCAGAACAACCTACATCAGGCGGCGAAGGCGGGGATTTGGAATCACGTGATGGCGTTCTACGGGTTCCCCGGCGAGACGCGCGATGAAGCCCTGGAGACCCGTCGGTTCGTCATCGACAACCAGCCGGTGATTCACTCGGTGGAGCTGTTCTACTTTGTGGCCTATCGTCATACGCCGATGGTGCGCAATCCGGACAAGTTCGGCATTACGATCCACAAGCAAGAGGACTACGATCTGCCCCTGGACTATTACTACACGTTGAATGATCCGAGCACCCTCTCGTGCCTGGACGCGATGCAGCTCTGCGAAGAATTCTATAAAAACGATTTTCATCCATGGGCCGTGCGCGTGAACGCGAGGGAACATGTCTTTCTCTATATCTCGAAGTTTGGGACGAACAAGTTGCCGCAGATCTACGCGCAGCGGACGCAGGCCATTGGATCGCCAGAGGGTGTGTCAGGGCTGGTCACCTGGCCGGTCTCGGTGAGCGAAGACGAAGACGGGAAAGAAGGGATGAGCCGCGTGGTCAGTCACGGAGTCGGGTAACCGGATGATGAAAACGCCCTCCAACGGCGTTCTCAGTCGCATGTCTCCCTGCGACGTACCCCAGAGGGTACGCCTCAGTCGCCATACTCCCTCCGGCCTTATTGGATGACGTTTTGATCATCCGGGGGGAGTGTCAGGAGCTTCGCCGTCTGCGCTTCACGAAGGACGCTGATCGCTCGACGCTTCGTCGGGAATGAGCAAGGCGGAGAGAAGAGTGTAGGCGGCTTCGACAAGTTTGGTCATCTCTTCGGCCTTCTTGTAGGCCTGCATGTATTTCTTGGGGTTGTTGGTCAGATTCGAGTAGCGGGCGGGGTTCCAGGTATACAACAGCACTCGTCTGGTCCGAGCGAGGGTTTCGGAAGTGACGGGGAGGGTAAGCCCCAGTACCTCCAGTGCATGGTTCACGTCTTCTTGGCTCACATCGGTCATGAGCCGAGTCTGACAAAGCCAATGTAAGCCTGTCAAACCATCTAACAGGATGGTGAACAATGCCGTCGGCTGTGTTCTCGGGTCGTTCTCACGCGCGCGAGATTGCCCGTCACAGCCCCGTATCCGCCCTTGCAGCTGGACCTTCATGAATAATGCGGGTTAGACATCCTGGTAGGGAGGTATCTTGACCGACCGCCACATGCTCAAATTTTATCAAGCCGATGTGTTCACCGGGCAGCCGTTCGGCGGCAACCCGGTCGCGGTGTTCCCCGATGCGCAAGGTCTCACCGACTATCAACTGCAGCAGATTGCCCGGGAGATGAACCTCTCCGAGACCGTGTTCGTGCTGCCTCCGACTGACCAGGCGGCGGTCGTTCGCCTCAGGATTTTCACCCCAACGCAGGAAATTCCGTTTGCCGGACATCCGGTGCTGGGGACATTTTACGTGTTGGCCCAGCTCGGGTTGATTGCCGTCACCGATGGCGTCACCCGCTTGATGCAGGAATGCAACATCGGCCTTTTTCCCGTCGAACTCCAAGCACGAGAGGGGGAGGTTACCCGTGTGGTGATGACACAGCCGAAACCGCTGTTCCTCGGTTCGGTGGATGAGCAGGAGGATCTGTTCGACATTGCGAAGGCTCTGGGGCTGTCGATACATCAGATTATCGACACCAAGAAACCGGTAATGATAGTGTCGACCGGGTTGCCGGTGGTGATTGTGCCGGTGCGGACCCTCACGGCGGTGCGGTCCATTGTGCCGGACGCTGCCGCGATTGTCGAGGTGTGCGAGCGGGTCGGCACCAACGGCATTATGGTCTTCACGACCATGACGGTGGAGGACCATTCGACGGTGCATACGCGAATGTTTGCCCCTGCGATCGGCATCCTCGAAGATCCCGCCACGGGGAGCGCCAGCGGGGCCATGGGCGCCTATCTCGTCCACAATGGGCTGGTGGAAGTGGGTCCCATGACGGAACTCATCGTCGAGCAGGGTTATGAAATCGGGCGTCCGTCACGCATTCTGGTCCAGATCGAATCCGACGACGATGCCATTCAGGAGGTGAAGGTGGGTGGGCAGTGTGTGATGGTTGTTGAAGGGAAGTTAAAGTTTTGAGCCGTGAGGAGTGAGGCGTAAGGGGTGAGGGGGGGGATGCGATGAAAGCTGTACTCTTTCGGGCGCATGGTGGACCGGACAAACTTTCATATGAGGATCTGCCCACGCCGACGATCGGTCCGGAGGACGTTCTCGTCCGTGTCAAAGCCTGCGCGCTGAACCATCTCGATATGTGGATCCGCGAAGGGAGTCCGGCCTATCCCATGCCGCTTCCGCATGTATTGGGGTCGGATGCGGCAGGGATCGTAGAGCAAGTCGGTGCGCAGGTCGATAGTGTCACGGCAGGGCAGCGTGTCTTCGTGTCGCCGGGGATCAGTTGCTGGAAATGCGAACAATGTCTGGCGGGGCGAGACAATATGTGTCGCTCGTATGGACTGCTCGGTGCGATAACGCACGGTAGCTATGCGGAGTATGTGAAAGTGCCGTTCCGCAACGTGCTGCCGATCCCGGAGAACCTCTCGTTTGAGCAGGCCGCGGCGTTTCCGCTGGTGTCGGTGACTGCATCGCACATGCTGTTTGCCCTGGCTGGACTCCAACATGGAGAGACGGTACTCATCATGGGCGCGGGGAGCGGAGTCGGGACGATGGCGATCCAAATGGCGAAGCTCGCCGGAGCCCGCGTGATGACGACCGTCGGGTCTGACGACAAGATTCCCAAAGCCGTGATCCTGGGGGCCGATGCCGTCTTCAATCACGCGAAGGAGAAGGTCTCGGAGCGGGTGAAGCTGCTCACCGAAGGGCGCGGCGTCGATGTCGTCATCGAGCATATCGGTCCGGAGGTGTGGGACACCTGCCTCGCTTCATTGGCGAGAGGTGGGCGCTTGATTACCTGTGGCGCAACGACCGGGGGCGAAGTGAAGCTCAATCTCCGGTACGTCTTTTCCCGCCAGCTGACGATCAAGGGCTCCTATATGGGAACGCGCGCAGAACTGGTGAAGGTGGCGGAACTGATGGGGCAAGGTCGGCTGATCTCGGTGATCGATCGCACCTTTCCACTTCAGGAGGCTCGCGTGGCGCAGCTACTGATGTTGAGTCGAAAGTTTTTCGGTAAGATCGTGCTGACAGTTGACGGATGCTGAAAACGGTCCCCAGCTTCGTTCTCAGTCGCATGTCTCCCTGCGACGTACCCCAGAGGGTACGCCTCAGTCGCCATGCTCCCTGCGGCCTTGCTGGCTGACCGTTTTGAGCATCCTTAGCAGGCTACCGTTCTAATTACCTAGTTGAGTGAACGCGGGCGGCTTTTTTCTTACGTTCATATGCAATAGAAAAGGGGGAAAGTATGTCCACAGTGGCGAAGATTATGAGGAAACAGCCCAAGACCGTGGGGCCTGGCGTGTCGATTGTGAGCGCGGCCAAGAAAATGCGGACTGCACGGGTAGGGTCGCTGTTTGTGAAGAAGGGGAAGAAGCTAGTCGGGATCGTCACTGATACGGATATTGTCCGACGTGCCGTCTCGACGAATAAGAGTCTTGGCAAGATGACCGTCGAGAAGATCATGACGACACCCATTTGCACGATTGAAGGCAGTCAGACGATCGATGATGCTCAGGATATGATGGCTGACTTAGGAGTGCGCCATCTTGGTGTCACGCAAGCGGGCGAGATTGTCGGGGTGATCTCGGTGCGCGACCTGTTGTTGTTTTATAAGCGGTATGCGCAATCGAAGATTCCGCCGGAGACTGATTATTCGGAACCGAAGATTTTCCAAGACTGACGGGACGTGAGACGTAAAACGTGAGATGCGGGAAGGTGAATGCCTAGCGTTCACACCTCAGCTTTGAGGGAAACGTTTCACCTTTTACGTCTCACGTTTCACGCCTACTTCGTGAGTTCTTTGACGAGGTGACCCAGTTCCGGAAGGATGAGCTTTTCCATCGCCAGCCGGACGGCGTTCTCGGAGCCGGGGGTGGAGAAGAGGACTCGGCCTTTGATGATGCCTGCGGTGGCGCGGCTCATGATGGCTGGTGAACCAATCTCCTGATAGGTCAAATAACGAAACACCTCGCCGAATCCCACCAGTCGTTTCTCTAGCATCGCATCCACCGCTTCAAAGGTTGAATCCCGTTTCGAAATGCCGGTGCCGCCATTAATGATGATGGCTTGAATCTTTTTGTTGGTCAGGGCGGCTTTGATCTTGGCTTTGATCTTGGATGGTTCGTCTTTGACGAGATGATAGGCGATGACCTCATGGCCCGCATCTTTGAGCATGTGCATGATGCGGTAGCCGCTGGTGTCGGTCTCTGGCGTACGGGTATCGCTGCAGGTAATGACCATGCACCCAATTAATTTGGGTGCATGGGATTTGTGTTCGTGATGGGTTGGGGTGCTCCTCATGATTTGAGTCGGGAAAGCCTTCGGCAATCAGCTATCAGCTCTTGGTTGTGGCTGACTGCTGAAAGCTGAATGCTACTATTTCCAGACTGCGTCGGGGTTCAGTTTTGCGACCGGCTTTCCGCCAGTGATGTGTTCATCGATGATGGTCGCCACGTCCGCTTCCGTCACTTTAGAATACCAGGTGGCGTCCGGATAGACGACGACGGTTGGTCCCTGCTCGCAGGGGCCGAGGCAGGAGGAGCCGCTGACAAGGACATCGCCAGGAGTCACGCCCTTCTGCATGAGTCCGATGTTAAAGGCCATGAGGAGGGAGGCTGCACCGGCGCTGCCGCAGGAGGGTTTCGGGTGGCCTGGAGGACGGGCGTTGGTGCAGACGACGATGTGATACTTGGGCTTCGGCATGGGTTCTCCTTGTTGAAAGAGCGAATGGCGTATGGCTTGTGGCTCGCGAGGAGCTAATAGCTTATAGCCTATGGCACGTAATCAGATCTGTGCCAAACGCTCCAGGTTTACTGCAGACAATATGATTTCCATATATCGATGGCCTCTTCGGGCAGCTTCCAATGCTTGAGGCCTTTCATCACCCAATCGAGATAGTGCGCTTTGGGTTTGAACTTGCCGATGGGGGTGGCGGCATAGGTGGTGACGGGTATTTTCTCCCCGGCTTCCGTCAGCACGGTGACTTGGACCTGGCGAAACGCGCTAGGGGGTACATCCTCTTCGAAGAGGTCCATCAGCTTGAGATCTTCGTCGGTCACTTCGAAGACCGCTCCCCAAACCTGTTCTCCCGGTGACGGGGTGACGCTGGCGAGGCCGCATCGCCATTGCGCGGACCATCGGCAGAATTTGATCGTATGTTCGGGAAGGGTGGCCAGCATGAGGAACTGATGTTCCGGAGCGCGACGTTTCAGCTGCGTGGGGTTGAGATGGTCCCCGTAGAGAAAGAATTTCATAGATGATTCACAGCCCAGGGGGCACGTTTGGTGACTAGATCGATATTTGTAACATAACCACTTTCAACCGCACAAGCTGCATGCTGGGCCAGGTGTGGTCTGATTGACATCGCGCCGGTGCTCTTCCTAAGATGCAGCGCGGTCATGTGCGGTTTCTCCTCGTCCCATCGAACCCTGTTCGCAGGAAATCCATGACACAGAATCATTCCTCCGTCGGTTCTCCGCATTCCTCATCCTAACTGTGAAGATCATTCACTATGCGGTCGTGGCAGTGCTCGTCGTGCTGGGCGTGCTCTATTATCTCTGGATGAAGCCTCCGTCACTGAATCCCATGGCCGATCGTCGGGCCGCCGAGGCCCTCGCGCTGGTGCAAACTCATCGCGCTCAGGGCTATCCCACAATTCTTCAGGCGATGACTGAGCATGTGCGTTCTATGAGCGAACGCAATCGGGTCGCCCGGCTGGGTGAGTGGCGGGTGAAGCAATTGGAGGGGGATCTGTATGAGATACGGATTCAGTTGCGAGATCAAGGGGTGACGGGCCAATGGTTCGAGCGGGAGTTCATTTGGCATGCCGATCTCTTGCTGAAGAAGGTCAATGCCGCGTCGCTCCCTGCTGATGGCGTGACACCTAAAGAGCCGGATGCTGCGCCATAGCAGGATGCTGAAAAGATGAGTGGGGCGACTGGGACGATCCCCTTGCTCGCGCAACGCGCGGTCTCAGAAGACCCTCGTTGGACGCGCGCAGTTGGGATCATCCTAGCCGCCCCTTATAGACGATAGTTCGCTGCGGCCTTGCTTGGGACAAGGCGCGTCTCGGCGCGCCAGGGTCGGGCGGGTGAGAAGGCTGGTCTTGTTGAGCATCCTGTGAAGTCGTTCTCTTCTTGTCATGATGTGCCAGCCCTCGAAGTTTTGCTGTGAGGAAAAGGTTTTTCACAGCGGGCTACGTAAAGTTCTCCGGTAGCGCCACCTGAACCTGATTTCCTTCGATCCGTACGGGACAACAGGCGACGGTGATGTTCGGATTCTCCGGTCGTTCGCCGGTTTGTACGTTGAATCGCCATCCGTGCCACGTACATTCGACGACATGGCTCTCCAGATGGCCTTCTCCGAGCGGTCCTCCCGCATGCGGACAGGTGTTGTCGACGGCGTAGAAGGATCCGTCGACATTAAACAGAGCAATCCAGACCCCTTGGACTTCGACGGTCCGTCCGGTCCCCGGAGGAATTTCCTCTGCCGCTGCGACGGTAACAAATTCAGGCATGACGCTGATCCTTCTTCTTGGCCGAGCGGACGACGGAACAGGTACAATCCGCAGACCCGTCAGTGACTTGATTTCGACCGAGGTTTATGGCATACAGAAAGATAAGCGTTCCAAGACTAAACCCGGGCCCTCTCATACAAGGAGCCTCGGTTGTAATGAGGTTGCTGCATGGAAATGACCCTTCTGCTCAACGCGACGTACGAACCCCTGCGGGTCGTCAATTGGCAAAAGGCGATCTCGCTCCTCTGGCAGGGCAAAGTTGAAGTCCTCGAGGTCTACGACCGAGAGGTCCACGCGGTGTCGATCTCCATCAAGCTTCCCTCCGTCATGCGGCTCCTCAAGCTGGTCCGGCTAAAGGAAATCCACCGGGCGGTCAAATTCTCCCGCATCAATATCTTTACGCGAGATGGCTATGCCTGCCAGTACTGTCGTCACAAGTTCCGGACCGAGGAGCTGACGTTCGATCATGTCATCCCCATCGCCAAGGGTGGGAGAAAGATCTGGGAAAATATCGTGACGGCTTGCTGGCGTTGTAACAACAAAAAAAGCGGTCGTACGCCCGAAGAAGCCGGCATGCGGCTCATGAAAAAACCGGTGAAGCCGCGCTGGAATCCGGTTGTGACTATTACCATCGGGATTCGGAACACACCGGACAGCTGGCGTGACTATTTCTATTGGAATATGGAGCTCGATGCCGACCCCGCAGAACCTTAAACAGGTTCAGTTATGAGTTCAGAGTTGAAAGTTCTGAGTTATAAAGACACTGTTGGGAGCGTTTGAACTTAGGACTCAGAACTCAGAACTAAAAACTGCCTATCCGCTAGTGCATCGTGTCCAGCGTAATCTCGAAATCCCATCCTCTCGCCACCGTCGGGGTTTCCGCATAGTGGCCTTCGATGTCGCCTGGCTGTGCCGGGCCTGCCTGTCCACCTCGACACCACATCTAGTGTTCCACGCAATTCAGCGCGCGAGCAGGATGCTGAAAAAGCCCTCCGGGGGAAGAAAACTGTTATTTGGTTTATTTGGTTTGTTTCGTTTGTTTGGTTAAACAAGACCAACTAGATGAACAAAACAAACCAGATGAACCAGATCGACCTGTCTCGCGAGCTCGTTCTCTGAGCGCAGCGCATTATAGCGGGGGCCGGTAGAAAAGTAGAAAGCACGGTTTACGCTGCAAAACAGGGTGTTGTATGATACG
>JBGPVY010000268.1:0-3801 GCA_041491905.1 Nitrospiraceae bacterium
CCACGGCCGTCGCCACGCCCTTCCCTCCTTTGAAACCCAGAAACGGCGAGAAGAGGTGTCCGAGGATCGGCGAGAGCGCAACGATCATGATGAAGGATTCAACGGTGAGCCACTGCATCGCAACCCAGCCCAGCACCCACCCCTTGCCCATGTCGCCAAGAAGGGTGAGGACGCCCGCTTTCGTGCCGGACACACGCAGCACGTTGGTGAACCCGACGTTCTTGCTCCCGACCATACGAGGATCGGGCAGTCCCATTCCCTTCGACACCACGATGCCGAAGGGAATGGCCCCCAGCAGATAGCCGACGACCACGAGCACTGCGACCAGCCCTTGATGATCCATGGAGAATTGCCTGGAGGAGTCAAACCCAATGCGCTACAGGATGTTCAAACTAGCAGAATGCTGAAAAAGCCCGCCGACGTCAGAAGACCGTTATTTGGTTTGTCTCGTTTGGTTGGTTGAACGAAACTTACCAGATGAACCAAATCAACCCGTCCCGAATGTCTCGTGCGTTTTCCACATCCTGTCAGAGTCCCTTCGCCACGACTTGCTTCCAGAAACTCCACACATAATGACCGCCTGAGACATAGCCGAGCACCAGCGATAGATAGAGCGTGACGATACCGGCAAGATGCAGATTGCCGAGATCAGACACGAACGTGTCCTCGAGGATCAACAGCACGATCGCCACGACCTGCAGCGCCATCTTGTACTTGCCCGTCGTCTCAGCCGCGATCACCATGCCTTCGCCTGCGGCAATGGCGCGAACACCCGTGACCGCGACCTCGCGCGCGATGATCAAGATCGCAACCAGTGCACTCACGCGATCGACGTTGACCAGAAGAATCAAGGCGGAGAGAACCAATAACTTATCGGCGATGGGATCGAGCAGCTTCCCGAGTGTGGTCACTTGGCCGTTACGGCGAGCCAAATAGCCATCCAACATATCGGTGACCGCTGCGACGACGAAGACGAGGGCCGCGGTGAGGGATCGGTTCGGGGTCGGCGTGACAAACAGCACCACGAAGACAGGAATCAAGAGGATACGTGTGAGCGTAATGAAATTCGGCAGGTTGAGCGATTCCTGCCCGACCGATCTCCATGCTGCCAGTACGCGATTCATCGATGACCTACTCCGTCAGCCGGTTTCAAAAAACTATTGTGGCACCACAGAAGGAAAATCCCACAGGATGCTCAAAAAGTTCGTCCAGCAAGGCCGCAGGCGAGTCGAAACCGGCGGCGTACCCTCGGGGGTACGTTGAGGATTTCGATGAGCCGAGAACGAAGCTGGCGGACTTTTTCAGCATCCTGCTAGACAATTCCATGTTTAAGCAAATCATGCAGATGCACAACCCCGACAATTCGCTTGGCGTTGTCCGCGACGACGAGCGTGGTAATGGAATAGCGCTCCATCATTTCGACCGCCTTGGCTGCCAGCTCATCCGGTCCGATCAACTTGGGACGGCGCGAGGTCAAGGCCCCAGCGGTGATCTTGGAGAAATCCCCGCCCTGTTGGACAAAGCGCCGCAGGTCGCCATCGGTAATCACCCCCAGGAGTGCGCCGGCTCGATCCACCACCGTGGTCATGCCGAGTTTTTTGGCCGACATTTCGAGAATGGCCACCGAGGCTAAGACCGTCTCCATTACTTGCGGGACCTCCGGCCCCCTGTGCATGAGGTCCCGCACTTTCACCAGCAAACGACGTCCGAGCGTCCCACCTGGATGGAATTGCGCAAAATCCTGCTCCTTGAACCCACGTTTCTCGAGCAACGCGACGGCCAAGGCGTCGCCCATTGCAAGCGTCGCGGTCGTGCTCGCCGTCGGCGCAAGTCCCATGGGGCAGGCCTCTTCTGCCACGGACACATCCAACGCGACGGCGCTATTCTTGGCCAGCGTCGAACTCTTTCGGCCGGTGATCGCCACAACAGCAATCCCCATACGTTCCATGAAGGGCAAGAGCTGCAAAATTTCCTGCGTCTCTCCGCTATTCGAAATCGCAATGAGGACATCGCGGCGCGCCAACATGCCGAGGTCTCCGTGGAGCCCTTCGGCTGGATGGAGAAAGAACGACGGTGTCCCAGTACTCGCCATCGTGGCAGCGATCTTCTGCCCGATCAACCCGGATTTGCCCATGCCCGATACGACGACTTTGCCCTTGCAGTCATAGAGCAGGTCCACGGCATCAGAGAAACCACCGTCGAGACGTTGAATGAGGGCCTGGACGGCACGCGCTTCAATGGCCAACACACGCCGGCCTACGTCGAGGCTGTTTCCGCCCTTCGGCTTGGTTACTTTCGAGGTTGTGACGCGTCGCATATCCGCATAACCCGTTCTAGCAAAGATTTGAGCTGATGAAGGGGTACCATGTTCGGCCCGTCGGATAAGGCCTCGTCGGGATTGGGATGAACTTCCATGAAGAAGCCATCGACTCCGACGCCGGCTGCTGCGCAGGCCAATGACTCGACGAATTCACGCTGGCCGCTGGATTTGGTTCCCCCGCCACCCGGCAACTGCACACTATGGGTGGCGTCGAAGACCACCGGATAGCCGAAGCTCCGAAGGACAGGGAAGGACCGCATATCGACGACGAGATTGTTGTAGCCGAACGACGATCCTCGTTCGGTCAGGATGATCCGCCTGTTTCCGGCTTCCTCGACTTTTTTCACCGCGTTGCCCATTTCTTGCGGGGAGAGGAACTGGCCCTTCTTCACATTCACGACTTTGCCGGTTTTCGCCGCCGCAATGAGCAAGTCGGTCTGCCGGCAGAGGAACGCGGGAATCTGGAGCACGTCCACGATCTTCCCTGCCTCGGTCGCCTGTTCTTCGGTGTGGACGTCCGTTAAGACAGGAAGGCTCAGCTGATCCTTGACCTGCTTCAGCACCGCCAGGCCTTTTTCGAGACCCGGTCCGCGATACGACGTGATCGAGGTCCGGTTCGCTTTATCGAAGGACGATTTGAAGATATAGGGCATGCCCAGAGACTTGGCAACCTCAGCGATGCGCGCCGCCGTCTCCAGCACGAGCTGTTCACTCTCGATGACACAGGGCCCGGCGATCAGAAACGGCCGCTGGCCTGCGCCGACTTTGAAGTTTCCTATCTCGACTTCCTGCGCCATAGTCTTTTTTCTTCAACTTCCCGTGAGATGCTCAAACCAGCTGATCTTTCTCACCCGCCCAACCCCGGGGGCGCCGAGACGCCCCCCTTTCCCAGGGAGGCTGCAGGCGAAGACAAGACCGGAGGCGTAGCCTCTTGGCTACGTTGAGGATCTTGTCGAGCCGAGAACGAAGTTGGGAGCCTGTTTCAGCATTCTCACTTCAGTGGCCGCACTTTCGGCGCAACGCCGCTCCTACAAATCCGCTAAACAGCGGATGCGGACGGTGCGGCCGCGAATTATATTCCGGATGGAACTGCGTCGCCAGAAACCAGGGATGGTCGCGTAACTCAACGATCTCGACCAGCCGGCCGTCCGGCGAAAGCCCGCTCAGCACGAATCCCTTGGCAAGCAATTGCTCGCGGTACGCGTTGTTGAATTCGTACCGATGCCGATGACGCTCACGCACTTCACTCACCCCGTACATCTTTTGGGCCAGGGTACCTTCCCCGAGCATACAGACATAGGACCCGAGGCGCATCGTCCCACCCTTGTCGCTGACGGACTGCTGATCGGACATCAAATGAATGACGGGATAGGGGGAGGCCTCGTCAAATTCGGCGCTGTTTGCGCCGGCCAGCCCGGCGACGTTCCGCGCAAACTCGATCGTCGCGCACTGCATGCCCAGACACAAGCCGAGAAACGGAA
>JBGPVY010000066.1:0-13028 GCA_041491905.1 Nitrospiraceae bacterium
ATCGGCTTGCTGCCACCAGCGGACATTCTCGAAGATCCGCTCATGCCGTCATTGCTATATAACCCTTTCACGATCTTTGTGATGGTCAGTTGATCGATCACAGCGGGATGGCTGGCTTCAAACGACCAATCAGTCACTTCTTCCAAGTAAACGGTGCCCTTTGCATTGTGGGCGAGTTTTGTTCCACCGGCGCAGCCGCTAATGACGAGGGCACACGCGGCAATCCCAACAAGGCTCTGCATGATAGGACTCTGCACATTCGTTAGCGGGAGGTAGCTCTTCATCGCGACTCTCCTTCTTTCAGAACGGGTGTCTGTGATTGTCCGTGGCGAGATGCAATCTCGGTGCGCCTAGGGGGATTACCAGATTCCCAGGCCCATCAGTGCCATGCTCAGTGCAATCCATCCGAAGAGTCCCATCGCAATGAGGGTTTCCAGGCTCATGGCGGTATCTGCTTTTTCTTTCACGCCGTGCTCTTGATTCTCGATCATGCTCGTCTCCAAAGAATGAGAGTGTGCGGTTACGATGGTGACTTATTGGAGAGCAAAGATTATGCCTCTAGTAGGGAGAAAGTAGACTCAGTGATGTACTAGGGCAATATCAGGAGAAGGTGGGAATTGTTACGGAATGGATTGACTAAATAGAGACAAGGGTAAGCACAAGAGATAATGAGTCTAAGTGCATGATAGTGCAGTACTAAATCACAACATTTCGCCGAGCTATTTCAAGGATTCCGGAAAGGAAAGCTCCCGTTCCACTGCGGATCATCATGCGGATGGCAACTCCACATCACTTCTTGAGCGCCGTGAGGGACGGGGGGACTCACAAACAGATCTTGTTCGGATGTGTTCGTTTTTGGAGCGGATTTTACAGAAATGATTCCTGGGGAAGTAGGGCGGGCACCGACGATTCAATTCGCCGGCGGACGTTCCGCATACAACGTTGTGGACGACGCATCGTAGATGGTAAGGGAAACCATGTCTCCCGGTTGAGAGGATATCGCACGCTTGTCCCAGATGACGGTGATGTTGCCATCCGATTTTCCCATGCCCTGCGCGGCGGATCGTTTGGCATCCCCTTCGACCAGGACGGGAACTGTCGTCTTTAGATATTCCCGGTTGCGCTCGTAGGAAATACCCCGTTGGAGGTCGAAGAGTCGCGTTACCCGTTCGGTCTTTACCGGCTCGGAAACATCGTCCGAAAACTTGCGCGCGGCGATAGTGTTCTTTCGCTCAGAATATTTGAAGATAAATGCTGAGTGAAACCGTATTTCCTTGACAAGGCGGTATGTCTCGGCAAACTCCGCATCGCTTTCCCCACAGAAACCACAAATGATATCGGTGGTCAGGACGATGTCCGACCGCAGGGTGCGGATACGGTCAACCAAGGCACGATACTCTTTAATGGTATAGGTGCGATTCATCAAGCCGAGCATGCGGTCGCTGCCGGATTGCAGTGGTAAATGAATTTGCTTGCAGATGTTGGGATGGGATACGACGGCTTCCAACAATGAAAGCGGAAAGTCTTTGGGGTGCGGGGACGTGAACCTCACGCGTTCGATGCCAGGCACGTCCGCGACGGCCGTGATCAATCGTGCAAAATCCCAGCCGTCGAATCGGTACGAATTGACGTTTTGCCCCAGGAGCGTGATCTGCTTGAATCCTTGCTCCGCGATCCGGCGAGCTTCCTGAACGATTCCTTCTGGATCGCGGGAGCGCTCACGCCCCCGAGTGTAGGGGACCACACAGAAGCTGCAGAAGTTGTCGCAGCCTCGCATGACGGCGATCCAGGCGTTCACTCCGTCGTTTCGGTCGGGTATGACATCGTGATAGGTTTCATATTCTGAAAGGTCGACCGCGAGTCCCCTCTGATCCAGGCCCTCTTCTTGCGAGAGCATCGCGTTGCGGAT
Organism: Nitrospiraceae bacterium; assembly: GCA_041491905.1. Taxonomy (GTDB): domain Bacteria; phylum Nitrospirota; class Nitrospiria; order Nitrospirales; family Nitrospiraceae; genus Palsa-1315. Next base: position 1,910 of record JBGPVY010000066.1, read on the forward strand.
CAACATCGGCAGCTGGCGATAGGCGTCAGGGCCGGCGAGCACATCGACCAGCGGCTGATTGTCCGTCAATTCCTCTTTCAGGTTTTGCGCCATACAACCCAAGACGCCCACGACTAACGGACGTTGCCGCTTGAGTTTCTTGAGCTCAGATAAGTGCTTATAGACCTTATTGTGGGCATTCTCGCGAATCGCGCAGGTGTTCATCAGAATCACGTCCGCACGTTCTCGCTCGTCGGTAAACACAAATCCATCCTGTTTCATAAGCGAGCGAACAAGTTCTGAGTCGTACTCATTCATCTGACAGCCGAAGGTTTCAAGATGCACATGAGGCGGTGTGGATTTGGCCTTCATAGAACCGGCACCCTTCGCATGGGCTGACGCTCCACTGTCAGCTGACCCAACGCCCAACGGTCCGACGTTCCGATAATCCGTACCTCTTTCAGGTGATTGGTGAGGTCGATGTTTGAGGGGACGCCTACCTTCAAGAAGTTTGCTGTCACCCCCAATCGGAAGCCGTCCATTACTCCTGACTCGAACAGGACGGACACGGTGGATCCGATATACCGTTCCGCAAAAGCCAGACGTTTAAGGCGGGACAGTCCGGCGAGTGTCTTCGCGCGTTGCCGAGCGACTGCGACCGGCACCCGGTCGGGCAACTTCGAGGCAGCGGTGCCGGGCCGTTGCGAATAGGTAAAGACATGGAAGTAGGAAAACGGAAGCTCTCGCGCGATGCCCAGAGTATGCTCGAACGCTTCATCAGTTTCTCCGGGAAACCCGACCATCAGATCGGTTCCCAGCCCGAGGTGAGGAATTGCCGCCACGGCCCGGCGGAGTAAACGAGTACACTCTTCGACATTATACGGACGATTCATGGACGATAAGATGGTGTCGTCTCCGCTTTGGATGGGGATATGGAGATAGGGACAGAGCTTCGATGAGGAGGCCATTCGATCTAAGAGGGCGTTCGTGATCGTCGTCGGCTCAATAGACGAAATCCTGATTCGCTCGAGTCCTTCAACCGCCTCCAATTGTGCGATCAACCCGACCAGATCGAGCTCGCCCTGACGATATTGCCCGACGTTGACGCCGGTCAGCACAATTTCCCGATACCCTCCCGCCACAAGCATCTCGGCTTCTCGGATCACGTCATCCCGGAGGCGGCTCCGCTCATGCCCGCGCGCGAAGGGGATGAGACAGAAGCTGCACATCACGTTACAGCCGTCCTGGATCTTGAGCAGCGCTCTGGTGGAGTCTGGTTCGCCATACTCCGGTAGGGTGAAATCCTCTCGGCCGATGGTGCGAGTATGGAGTACTTCCGGGTCTGGCTGCTTCTTCAGGGCCTGTGGAGCTGGAAGAAATGACGGTAAGTCCCATTTGAATTGATTGCCGACGATGAGATCGATTCCGGGAATGGTACGCAGCTCTTGAACGCCGGTCTGGGCGTAACAGCCGGTCACTGCCACAAATGCATCGGGGGAATGTCTCAACGTCTTGCGGATGACGTATCGGCAGGTCCGTTCTGCATCCTCTGTCACAGAGCAGGTGTTCACGACGAGCAAGTCCGTCGGCTCACCGAACTCGACGACGCGGTAGCCATCGTGCCGCAAGCGAGCTGCGAGCACCGCTGTTTCTGCTTGGTTCAGTCGGCAGCCGAGTGTATGGAGAGATGCACGTTTCATGATAGTCGGGCCATTATAGGTAGATTCTTGCGATGGGAGCAAGGATCTCCAACGAGTCCTTCACGTTGCGCTCTGTCCTCGCTTGCAGGCCTTAGAAGGCCATGGTAAAGTCCGCCGACTCCGTGCCCGCCCGATTATCGTGAGTCTGTTGTGACACCTTCGCAGATGGCGGCTTCCATCTTCACGGTATCTCTTCTTCTCCTCCTCCCTGGGTCCGGAGGGTGGACGAAGGAGATCCTTCCTCTCGAACCTGACCTCGCGACAAGGATTGACGAGCACTACGATCACGAGGCGCGGCTCTTCTTGATGTTTTATTCACTCACTGGCAATGGTCAAGTCGACTACGTGACGGGCCGGTTGGTCCAGGAATATGCCAGGAGCAATTATGGCAATCCTGTCTACCAGACGGAGGCCTATCCCTTGTTCTACTGGTGGAACCACACCATGTATAACGATCCGGAGCAGGATGGCGTGAACGGGAACGAACGGGTCTACCAAGAAAACGTGGAGTTTGACATTTCGCGCTACAAGCCCTGCACCTTCAATGGACAACCCTGTTGAGTTTTGATGCGCTGCTGCGCGAGGTGGTCCTCCAGCGCCTCGTCAGCCACCCCTCCTTCCTCTCGATAGGTTAGATTTCGAGAATGTCCTGAACCTCCCTTCCGTTCCGATGATATGCTACTTCCTCATGCGTACTAACACGTCTCGATGAAAACAGCCTCGTTCATTCAGATCCTTGCGAACCGGCGCATTGGCATCATGTTGCCCTTGGGTTTTGCCTCGGGGTTGCCATTGGCCCTCACAGCCGGGACGCTCCAGGCCTGGCTGACGGTTGCCGGGGTCGACTTGAAGACCATCGGCATTTTTACGCTCGTCGGTCTCCCATACACATTGAAATTCTTGTGGGCCCCCTTGATGGATCGCCTGGTCCCTCCCTGGCTGGGGCGCCGGCGCGGATGGATGCTGGTGATGCAGCTCAGTGTCGCTCTCGGCTTGACTGCCATGGCGGTGACTGGTCCAGGCCAACGTCCGGAGATACTCGGGGTTCTGGCTCTCGTGGTGGCCTTCCTCTCTGCCTCACTTGACATTGTCTTCGACGCCTATCGGACCGATTTGCTCTTACGTCCGGAACGGGGATTCGGTGCAGCTGTGTGGGTGAATGGCTATCGATGTGCGCTGTTGTTTGCGAGCGCCGGCGCCCTGCTGTTGGCCGATCATATAGGATGGCAAAACACCTACTTGCTGCTTGCCGCGTTAATGGCGGCAGGGGTCGTCACGATCCTCGTTAGTCCGGAACCGTCAGAGCCGAGTGCCACGCCGGCAAGCCTGGCCGAAGCGGTTGGTGGACCACTGAAAGAATTCTTTGCGCGTCCTTGCGTGGTTGGGCTCCTCGCCCTCATTGTCTTCTATAAAATTGGAGATGCCGCCGCGGCCTCTCTTCAAACGGCGTTTCTTATTGGAGGAATGGGCTTCTCCGTCAGCGAGGTCGGGTATGTGAAGGGTCTTGGGCTTGGAGCCACACTTATCGGCGCATTGATCGGGGGCATCGCAATGGCCAAGCTTGGGATGGTCCGGTCGTTACTGCTCTTTGGGCTCTTGCAAGCGGTCTCAAACTTGGGATTCATGTGGCTTGCCTGGATGGGCAAGAGTTACGCGGCGCTCACGACATCGATTCTTGTCGAGAATGTGACCGGTGGCATGGGCACCGCAGCGTTTGTCGCGCTGATTATGTCGCTATGCGACCATCGCTATACGGCAACCCAGTTCGCGTTGCTCTCGTCCCTGGAAGCGCTCGGGCGAGTGTTCTCCGGTCGTCCGTCGGCCGAGTTAGTCGAAATGGTCGGCTGGGCACAATTTTTCTTTTGGTCATTTCTGTTCGCTCTACCCGGTGTCTGGTTGGTGTGGGGTCTCCGAGCGCAGTTGCATCAAGAAGCCGGTCGTGATGCGCATGCCAAAGCAGGCTCAGCCGATGTATGACTACTGTATGCGGCGCTGGAGGAACAAGACGAACAGCATTAACGTCGGAAGGGGTGCCAGGGCGAAGGGGACAAGCCAAACCCAGAAATTTTTCCCACGCATGCGAGCCTGATCGATCATCCAGACAAAGACCCACGCAACCAAGCCGAGATAGTTGAGGGCCATCCAGCGTGTTGTATGAATCTTGAGGCCGCTCGTGCTGTCCGGAGCTGCATTGAGGAGAAAGACTCCCAGCATGAGGACAAAAAATCCCAACAAGATTGCGACAAGGCGTTTGCTCCAGACAAACATGATGATGATCCTCCTGATACAAGCAATGTGAGCAGCATGGTTGCCGCAACAGACCTGTCGAGCGTAGGCTAATCATCCGGCTGTTGTTTGTCAAAGGAGAGCTGCGCGCCTCCGTTTCCATTGAGCCAGTTGCGACATCGGGTCAACGGCAATCAATCTAAGCCAGGACGATTCATGAATACCTGGCTTAGGGCCTATTATGAGCCTTATACGTTTGAGCCTGGTCGTGACGGCATTGGCCATGAGTGTCGTGTTGGCACTGACGAATCCCACCACGGATCAATATCTGGGCTTCGTGCAAGCCGAACTCACCAAGGCTGTGGATCGAATGGATCAGTCCACACCCGAACGGGAAGGGACGGTGGTCAGAAATATCTTTCGCAGGCATAGCCAGGAGTTGCTCAACAGCATGGTGCGCCCTCACACCATTCGTCAAAATTGGGGAGTTCTCAGCCGGTTTGAAACAACGGTGCTGGATAATCGGGTTGTGGTTATCGGGATCGGCAACCAGTTCATTCCCGTTGAGGGAGTGGATGAAGCCATTCTGACCCTCGGCCGCCGGGTATTTTAGTTTTTTTGTCCGTGAGGATCCCTTGGATGTCAAAATGAGGTCTATTTTGGATCGAAACACTGTGGATAAGTCGGTCTAAATTTCCGAGAGATGGCGTTTCCCAACCATTTGCAGTTATCCACAGGATTTCCTCAGTTTCCCCAGCAAACCACTATATTTAGTATTGACAATTCTATTAGATCGCTATATGTAGATGCTCCGTGGAGCATGCATGGACAAATGAGGGTCGTCATTTTGGCAATCCATCCTGATAGTTATAAATCGATGCTCCTTGGGTGGGTCAATCGTCGAGGCACCAAAATTGGGGCGCTCAAAGCACATCGGCATATTGATATTAAAGCCTGATTGTTCCTGTTTGGGATCGAAAGCAGTCCCACACCAACTCGCAGACTGGGGGAGGGGAAATCGTGAGAATAGAGCGCCGATTTACACGTCGTGGGCAAAGTCCCTATGAAGGCCTGCCGTTCGTAAAACGTTCGTCGGAAATTCGTAATCCCGACGGATCGACCGTGTTTAAGTTGGAAAACATCGACATTCCCGAGCCTTGGTCCCAGCTCGCGATCGATATTCTCGCCCAAAAATATTTCCGGAAAGCCGGAGTGCCGCAGCGAGATGAGGAGGGGAATCCGATCGTCGGACCTGACGGCAAGCCGCAGTTGGGAGGAGAGCGTGACTCCCGACAAGTGTTTGAACGGCTCGCCGGTTGTTGGACTTCCTGGGGAAAGAACTTCGGCTATTTCAAGACTCAGGAAGATACCGATGCCTTCCATGATGAGCTCTGTTACATGCTCGCGCATCAGATGGCTGCACCCAATTCTCCCCAGTGGTTTAACACGGGACTTCATTTTGCCTATGGGCTCTCAGGGCCTGCGCAAGGGCATTTTTATGTCGATCCCAAGACCCGTGAAGTCGTCAAAGCTACCAACGCATTTGAGCATCCGCAACCGCACGCTTGCTTCATTCAATCCATTGAAGACGACTTGGTCAGTGAGGGCGGCATCATGGATCTTTGGGTGCGAGAAGCGCGCCTGTTCAAATACGGATCGGGGACCGGAACCAACTTCTCCAAGCTTCGCGGCGATGCCGAACCGTTGTCCGGCGGCGGCCGCTCGTCCGGATTGATGTCCTTCCTTCGCATCGGCGATCGAGCGGCAGGCGCCATTAAGTCGGGCGGGACGACCAGACGGGCCGCCAAAATGGTCTGTCTCGATTTGGATCACCCCGACATCGAAGAATTTATCAACTGGAAGGTGGTGGAAGAGCAAAAAGTCGCTGCCATGGTGACTGGCTCGAAAATCTGCGCACAGCGCCTCAACGCTGTCCTCAAGTCCTGCCACCTCGTCAATGGTGCCGGTCAGAGTAAAATCGAGATCGATGCCAAGCAGAATCCGATTCTCAAGGAAGCCCTGGCCGCCGCTCGGCGGGATGCGGTACCAGAATCCTACATCCAGCGGATGTATTCCTATGCGCAGCAAGGGTTCACGCATTTTGTGTTTCATGAATACGATACGAATTGGGACGGCAAGGCCTACCAAACGGTGTCCGGCCAAAACTCAAACAACAGTGTGCGCATTCCCAACGATTTTTTTGCGACGTTGGAGGCGGACGGCGATTGGCAACTCAAGCGACGGGTCGACGGCAAGGTCTCCAAGACCATCAAGGCGCGGGACCTCTGGGATCAGATCGCTTGGGCCGCCTGGATTTGCGCGGATCCCGGTACGCAATACGACACCACCATCAACGAATGGCATACTTGTCCGGAGGATGGCCGAATCAATGCCTCCAATCCTTGCTCTGAATACATGTTCCTCGACGATACGGCATGCAATTTGGCTTCGCTCAACCTCGCCCAGTTCTTCTCGACCGACGGCCACTTCGAGCTGGAGAATTTCCGCTACGCCGTGCGCCTCTGGACAATCGTACTGGAGATCAGCGTACTCATGGCTTCATTTCCCAGTCGCTCTATTGCTGAGAAGAGTTTTGAGTTCCGAACGCTGGGGCTTGGCTATGCCAACCTAGGTACTGTGCTGATGCGGCAAGGCATTCCATACGATTCTCCCAAAGCACTGGCCATCTGCGGTGCGCTGACCGCCATCATGACCGGCGAAGCCTATGGCACATCGGCTGAAATGGCCGCAGAGCTGTGGCCCTTCCCGAGCTATGCCAAAAACCGCGAGGCCATGTTGCGCGTCATCCGTAATCACCGGCGGGCCTCGTACAATGCCGCTCCGGAAGAATATGAAGGTTTGACGATTACACCGATAGGGATCCAGCCGGAGCATTGTCCTCCCGAGTTGCTCGTGGCTGCACGCCGTGGATGGGACCGTGCCCTCGAATTGGGGACGGCCTACGGGTATCGCAATGCGCAGGTCACGGTTATAGCTCCTACGGGCACGATCGGACTCGTGATGGATTGCGATACGACGGGTATCGAACCGGATTTCGCACTTGTCAAATTCAAAAAACTGGCCGGCGGAGGCTATTTCAAGATCATCAATCAAAGCATACCCGCTGCACTCAGAGCCTTGGGGTATGCCGAGTCTCAGATTCAGGACATCGTGAACTATTGTGTTGGCCGGCAAACCTTGCAGACCGCACCATTCATTAACCATGAGACCCTGAGGCAGAAGGGGTTTGACGACACCGTACTCGCACGAATGGAAGTCGGTTTGGCCCAGGCCTTTGAGATTCAATTTACGTTTAATAAGTATGCGTTGGGTGAGGACTTTTGCCGGGAGAAGTTGGGATTGACCGACGCGCAATTAAATGAATCCAATTTCAACATGCTGAAAGCGCTGGGATTTACACAAGAAGAAATCGCCGCTGCCAATGACTATTGCTGCGGCACCATGACGGTTGAAGGGGCCCCACATCTCAAAGCCGAGCACCTTCCGATCTTCGATTGTGCCAACCGCTGTGGCCGGATCGGTCAGCGGTATATCGCCGTCGATGCGCACATCCGTATGATGGCGGCGGCACAACCATTCATCAGCGGCGCCATCAGCAAAACGATCAACATGCCGGCCGATGCGACGCTGGAAGAAGTGAAGTCGGCCTATTTGTTTGCCTGGAAGAGCATGGTCAAGGCCGTGGCCCTGTATCGCGACGGATCGAAGTTGAGCCAGCCGCTATCGGCCTCAACGGACAGCGGCAAGACCGTGGAGGCCTCGTCTGAAATATTGTCGATTGCGGAAAAGATCACAGAACGAGTGTTGGTACGGTACCTCGCAAAGCGCCGACCACTCCCGGCCAGACGCAATGGGTACACGCAGAAAGCCGTCGTCGGGGGGCACAAGCTCTATCTACGCACGGGTGAGTATGAGGACGGTACTTGCGGCGAAATCTTCCTCGATATGCACAAAGAAGGGGCCGCATTCCGCAGCCTCATGAACTGTTTCGCCATTGCTATTTCACTGGGCCTCCAACATGGTGTCCCGCTGGAGGAGTTCGTCGAAGCGTTCGTGTTTACCCGCTTCGAGCCGAATGGGCCGGTCAAATTGAACGACCGTATTAAAATGTCCACGTCGATCATCGATTACATATTCCGAGAACTTGCCGTGACTTATCTTGACCGCTATGACTTGGCACAAGTCCAGGAAGAGGATCTTAGAATGGACTCCGTCAAGATGGACGAGCAAGATCCTGAATGTGTTGAGGAGGAAGCCACTCCCGAAACGCTGGCGTCGGCCTCAATCAGTACCGAAATGTTTCCCGCACGACGCGGGGCGATACCGCGTCATAAGGGCAATGGCCACGGAAATGGAAGAAATAGTAACGTAGCCCATACCGTCGAACTGAAGCGTGAAACGCTGACCTTGACCGCCATCCAAATGGCACGCCAAAAGGGTTATGAGGGAGATCCCTGCTCCGAGTGTAAGCAGTTCACCATGGTACGAAACGGGACCTGTCTCAAGTGCGAAACCTGCGGCACCACGAGCGGCTGTTCGTAAGAGGGAGGACTCAATGGATACGGTGCTTCGCGAGCAAGGGATTGTCACAATCCACGATCAGGTCGTCAGTCTGGTCGCGCAGCGATGGGCGAAGGCCTTTCATTGTAAGGTCACGATCCATACCGGTCTTGAGCAAAACCCCTGGGCTGATCCCCAGCAACAGTGCGATATCGTCGGGTGGCAGGTGAGTTCCGCCGGCAATTCGATGGAATGGATGGCTGAGGTGGAAACCGATGATTCGATCAGGGACGTCGCAACCGTTTCAGCATGGAAGGAGGCGGTCGTGCGCGGGATCCCACTCTATTTGTTCGTGCCACGCGGCCTCAAGGAGTCGGCGCAGAAGCTGGCAGGGGACGCATCTGTCCCCGTTAGCGGTATATACGAGTACACGTTTGTGAACGGTCAATGTCAGGTGCTATAGCAGGATGCTGAAAGGAGGGTGGTGAATTTTATGCTCGGTAAGGAGATCGTCATCATCATGATCATGTGCCCCCACGCCACGGAGTAATTCCCATGCCCACAACGACACAATTGGTCATTAGTGGATTGAGCAGGCCCGGCGTCATGGCTCAAGTGGCCCAGGTCCTCGGTGAGGCGAATGTCAACATCAAGGCTTTTTCTGCTCCAGAAGTCACCGGAACGGGAAAGCTGAGGCTGTTGGTCGCGGATCTGGAAGGGGCCCGTGCGGCACTGAAACTAGCAAAGATCAGGTTTACGGAGGAAACCGCGTTGCTGTTGAGCCTCGAAAACAAGCCAGGGGCTTTAAAAGAAGTGGCGGATCTGCTGACCAAGGCTCGCATCAATATTAAATGCGGCTATTGCACCCCATCCCGCGAGGGGAAACGTGCGATCGTGGTCCTGACAGTCTCAAACACAGCTAAAGCGCTCACCATCCTTAGGGATCAATCGCTCGACGAGTTTTAGCAGGATGCTGAAAAAGTCTGCCAGCAGCGTTCTCGCATCGCTCCCAGGAACCGTTAACCGTGAGGCGTGAAACGTGAAACGAGGGTCAGCCGCGAAGTTGCGGCCCTGCTTGGGACAAGGTGCGTCCCTGGGCGAAGAGGCTGTCTTGGCAGACTCAGGGCGGGCGGGTGAAGTAGCCGCCAGGGTTGGGCGGGTGAGGCATCCGGCCTTTTTGAGCATCCTGCCGGAGTGTTGCCCTGTTGTCCCACATGTGCGTACCATCAAAGTTTTCGTATGCCAACGAAGTTCTTCTGCCGCCTGCTAGACATGTTACACGGTGCTCAGGTCTTCTGGTCTCGCTGGTCAGCCCTTCTTCTCCTACCCCTGATAGTCGGTGCATTGGCTGCTTGCAGCGGCGCCCCCAAAACTACCTATTTCCCGGGCTACCCTATTGGGTTTGTCGAGCGTGGTGAGGCCTCATGGTACGGCCCCGGATTTCATGGGAACAAGACGGCAAATGGTGAACGGTATGACATGCATCAGCTGACGGCTGCTCATCGTACCTTGCCACTCGGTTCAATTGCTGTGGTTCGATCAATGAGTACTGGCCGACAGGTGACCGTCCGCATTAACGATCGTGGTCCCTTTGCAAGGGGGCGGGTGCTCGATCTCTCACTCGCCGGGGCGCACGCGCTGGGGATGACCGGGGCTGGAACCGACCAGATTGAATTACGAGTGGTTGGGTATCAAGGGCGGACTGCTGATATGGGGGTCTTACGAGTGCAAATCGGGTCTTTTTTCGATCAGCAGAATGCACTCAACCTCTTGGAGCGTGCGAAACATCTCTACTCAGGCGGCAGAGTCCAAGTTGTCGATCTGCCAGAAGGAAAGCGATATCGAGTTCAGATAGGTCAATTTTCCAGGGAAGCCCAGGCAGAAGCCGCCGCCTCCTACCTCGAATCCTCCCTTGGGCTCCAGGCCTTTGTATTTCGAGACGACTCATAATAATACCAGCTTCATCCAGCCAGCCTTTCTAATTCTTCAGTTTTTCTGCGGATATGCAATGCAACTGTTTGATATTGTGGCGTGTTTACAGCATTTGCTTGCTCGCCACTCTGCTCTATGGTACATATACAGTCCAATGGTTACAGGTCAGTTAGGCCCCTATCAAGATCTTTTATTCTACCAAATCTCACATTGCCGGTTGAAGGCGATAGGGGACAGCCCCTGGACTCTCTCGTATTCCAGGCCGACCGGCATAGTGGGCCGCTTCTAATACATTACTATCCATGGATGTTCTAATCCTCTTAGGTCTTATTGTTCTTTCAGCTGTGATATCCACGGCCGAAATCGGTTTCTTTGCGGTCAACTCAACGAAGCTGAGGGCGCTCGCCCAAACTGGGAATAGTCGAGCGAAGTTGGCCCTCCATCTCCGTAGTGACCCCCAAAAGCTCCTCTCGACCATTTTGGTCGGCGACCGTCTGATCGGTGTGGCGACGCCGATGTATGCCACCTTTCTGACCCTGAGTATCTATGGAGGCCAAACATCTTTTGACGAGGCGATTGCCGTCATGGTCGGCCTGCTGACCTTTGTCCTCTTGGTGGCCGTCGATGTGATCCCTAAAACGTTAGCCGCCAAGTTTGCGGTTCCGGTCACTCTGAACATGGCCTACCCCGTCTACGGGGTTCAGCTACTTCTCAAACCATTATTGTTTGTGATAGTGCCGTTGATCTACAAACTGACCGGA
>JBGPVY010000111.1:0-8877 GCA_041491905.1 Nitrospiraceae bacterium
ACCTATGTTGAGTATGGCGCGGCGGATGTCGGGATTGTCGGGAAAGACGTCTTGATGGAGCAGGACAGCGACGTATATGAGCCATTGGATTTAGGGTTCGGAGCGTGTAGAATCGCCGTCGCTGCGCTCAAGGGGCAGGTCTCACGCGACCGGCTGTCCTCGAAAATTCGGGTAGCGACCAAGTATCCGAAGATCACCGAGCGGTTTTTCAATCAGCGCGGCGTGCCGGTTGAAATCGTGAAGTTGTACGGCTCGATTGAACTGGCGCCTTTGGTCGGTCTGGCCGATCGGATCGTCGATCTGGTCGAGACCGGCAACACGCTGAAGGCGCATCATCTCGTCGAAGTCGAGTGCATCGCGCAGTCCACGGCCCGATTAGTCGTCAATCGAGCGAGTCTGAAGCTGAAGCATGCGGTGGTCACAGAGCTGATTAAAAAGCTCCGAGCTGTCAGCAGGACACCAACCGGGTCTCGAACATCCGCTCCACGCAAGTTTTCGCGTGGGGCACGTCGAACGGTCAGACGGATGCGCAGATGAAGATTGTGGCCTCTACCGAGCGAGCCTTTCTCCCCGCACTACAAAAAGTGGCGTCGCGTGCCCGAGTGCAAGGGGCTGCCGTTGAGAAGACGGTCAAGTTGATTCTGCAAGCCGTGGAACGGGGCGGCGATAAGGCCGTCCTCCGCTATACGAAACAGTTCGACCGCGTCTCTATAAAGGACACGGGACTGCGCGTCACCCCCGAAGAGATCAAAGAGGCCTACTTCCACATCCGGAAAGACGAGGGCGACGCCCTCCGGTTTGCTGCCAAGCGGATCACGGCGTTCCACGAACGCCAGCGCATCAAGACCTGGATGTATCAGGACAATGAGGCGACGCTGGGGCAGTTGGTCACGCCGGTTGATGCAGTCGGGGTGTACGTGCCGGGGGGCAAGGCCGTCTATCCCTCGTCGGTCTTGATGTGCGCAATTCCGGCCAAGGTCGCGGGCGTCTTCCGTGTGGTGATGTGTACGCCGCCACAAAAAGGCCCGATCAATCCTTATTTACTGGTCGCAGCCGACATCGCCGGCGTCACGGAGATCTATCGTGTCGGGGGCGTGCAAGCAATCGGAGCGATGGCCTATGGGACAAAGACGATCCAACGCGTCGACAAAATCGTGGGCCCCGGGAATATTTATGTCGCGACGGCCAAGCGGCTCCTCTATGGCACGGTCGGAATCGACATGGTGGCAGGTCCGAGCGAACTGCTCGTCGTCGCGGATGGCGACGCCAAACCGGCGCATGTCGCGGCTGATCTTCTCTGCGAAGCCGAGCATGACGAAGATGCGCAGGTCTATCTCGTCACCACATCGGCTCAGTTGGCGAAGGACGTGGTGGAACTCATCGGCAGTCAGTTGAAGGGGCTACAACGGGAAAAGATCGCAGCGAAGTCCATCGCGCGCCATTCGGTGGCCTTCGTAGTCACCACGATGGACGAAGCCATCGATGTGTCCAACGAGATTGCCCCGGAACATTTGACCCTCTCGGTCGATGAGCCGTTTGATTATTTAGAGAAAATCCGTCACGCGGGGGCGCTCTTCTTGGGTCGGTACACTCCCCCGTCGGTTGCGGATTATGTCGCTGGGCCGAATCACGTTCTGCCGACCGGCGGGACGGCGCGCTTCTTTTCGGCACTCTCCGTCCACGATTACATCAAGGTGAGCAACATCGTGCACTATACGCGCGAGGAATTGAGCAAGGCGAAAGATCATCTCGTTCGGTTGGCCCACATCGAAGGGTTCGACGCGCATGCCAAGTCGGCCCAGAGCAGGTTCTCATGAAGAAGAACGGATCCGCACCTCGACAGTCGTCGATTCACCGGGCCACGAAGGAAACGGATATCCTGGTCGAATGGACACTGGACGGCAGCGGCCAGGGGAAGATTGACACCGGGATTCGCTTCTTCGACCACATGTTGGAGCTGCTGTCCAAGCACGGCTTCTTCGATCTGACGGTCCAGGCCAAAGGCGACATCGATATCGACGAGCACCACACGGTGGAGGATGTCGGCATCGTCATGGGCAAGGCCCTGCATCAAGCGTTGGGGGAGAAGGCCGGGATCAAGCGGTTCGGATTCGCCTCGGCGCCGCTCGATGAAACGCTGGCGCAAGTCACAGTGGATCTCAGCGGCCGGCCCTATCTCGTCTACAACGTAAATTTGCCGGATCGGAAGATCAAGGCGTTCGACCTCGGCCTCTTCGAAGACTTCTTCCAGGCCTTCGTTACGCACGGCGGGCTCAATCTCCACGTGAATCTCATGTACGGCCGCAATCCGCACCACATCATGGAAGCCATCTTCAAGGCGCTCGCCAAGGCCCTCGATCAGGCGACGATGCTGGACGAGCGGTTGGCCGGGAAAGTGTTGTCGACGAAAGGGACGCTGTAGGCCTATTCCATATTTTCTATTGGAGTATGGCTTCAATAACGCCGCATGTGGTTGGAGTATGAATGGGCTTGCTGTTTGAGTGGGAGGAACGAAAAGCCAAACAGAATCTGCACAAGCATGGGGTTTCATTTGAAGAAGCGAGTACGGTATTCGGCGACACGTTGTCAGTTACGATCGATGACCCGCTCCATTCGATGAAGGAACAGCGGTGTGTGACGCTTGGTCATTCAACAAAACAACGCTTGCTCGTAGTGGTGCATACGAACCGAGGTGGGCGTATTCGGATAATCAGCGCCCGCGTTGCCACGCGCCACGAAAGGAAAACCTATGAGGAAGGTCCCGCGTGAGAGACGATCCGAGATGCTGCCGGAATATGATTTTAGCAAAGGCGTTCGCGGAAAGTATGCCAAGCGGTATGCAGAGGGGAGTAACGTAGTTGTGCTTTCGCCGGATGTTGCGAGAGTTTTTCGGACTTCGGAATCTGTAAACGAAGCGTTGCGAACCTTGGTTCGGGTTGGGAGAAAGCCTTCGAGAAAATTGTCGGCGTGACGCACCACATCATGGAAGCGATCTTCAAGGCGCTGGCCAAAGCCCTCGATCAGGCCACGATGCTGGAAGAGCGGTTGGCAGGGAAGGTTCTTTCGACGAAGGGGATGTTGTAAGACCAATCAAGGTGAGCAAAGCCGGCAGGCTGAACGAGGGACAGGCTACACCAAAGTAGCCTGTCCCTTTATCATGTCCAGACTCCTCAACCAATGGCGGTTCTCACTAGGGTTAATGGCGCGTCTCGGCACGCCAAGGGTTGGAGGGTGAGAAGGATGCGCGCAGTGAAGGGCACTCTGGTCACCCTGCTGAGAAAGTAATGGGGAGAGCACGGAAAGGAATCGTTCGATTGGAAGACAGATGTACGATTGCAAGACCTTGTATCTTCAGAGGAGGTTTTGCAATCACGCATCGGATGAAACCTTCTCGTTGATCGCGAAAGTCACTCGGTGTACACCGAGCCGCGAGTACGGATATCGTCGAGAATTCCCTTCCGTTGCTCATTGAGCCGGGCATAGTCTGAATACGAGTACATTTCGAATTCTCGGCATGCCGGTTCGTCCGGTGCATCGAGACAGATTCCGGTCGAGATGACCTGCATCCGCATCACTGTTGACGAGGCGCGTAAATCCACAAGATCGACATCGCGATGGAGTTAGGTGGCCAACTCCTGGGCGATTTCAAAGCGGCGTATGTTGGGAATCGGGTCACGCGCGAGCACGGCGAGGTCAATGTCGCTGTCCGGACGAGCGGTTCCCTTCGCCTGCGAGCCAAAACGATACAGGGCAATGAGGCTGGGTACTGACTTTCTGATGTGTTCGATCAGTGCGATGTCGTCCATGTCCGCCACCATGTTTCGTGCTGGCTCAGGCTACTGGTTCACCCACGTCCTGTCAATCTTCGGGTGCTGATCTTCATTAAGGTCTGGTGGGTTGCCTGCTGCGGCTGGTCATGTCGTTTGCTAGTGGCAGGATCATTCTGGTTGCGGTATTGTTACGGCCTTACGGCTATGATTAGGGGCAAAGGGCGTGAGGTAATAGGCATGAGCGGAACAAGAGTTTTTCCACTAGCCACTAGCCCAAAGCCTCTCGCCTCCAGAAGGCTGCGGAAAAACGACACTTAGCAGAACGGTATTTCGATAGTCCGGCCGTATGCCGCAACAGGAGAATGCTCCCGCAGGATGCTCAAAAAGGCCGTCCAGCAAGGCCGCAGCGAGTGAAGGGCCGAGGCGTACCCTCTGGGGTACGTTGAGGGTCTGAACGATGCGAGAACGAAGCTGGCGGACTTTTTCAGCATCCTGCCAGGAACTGGATATGATTGCGATCATCGACTACGGCATGGGCAATCTCCGCAGTGTCTCCAAGGCCTTTGAGGCGGTGGGGCATCAGGCGGTGGTCACGCGTGATCCGCGCGTGATAGAGAGTGCGAGTCATGTCGTCCTGCCTGGTGTCGGAGCCTTTGGCGATTGCATGGCCAATGTTGAGCGCTATGGGTTGGCGGAACCGATTCGCGCAACAATTCAATCGGGAAAACCATTTCTGGGAATCTGTTTAGGGCTCCAATTGTTGTTCGAGGAAAGTGAGGAATTTGGGACTCACAAGGGTCTCGGCATCATCCCCGGCAAAGTCAGACGATTTGCTGCCGACCAGGGGTTGAAGGTGCCGCACATAGGTTGGAATAACGTCACGATTGAGCGGTCCTGCCCCCTGTTTGAAGGAATTCCCAATGGGTCGTACTGGTACTTTGTGCATTCCTTTTATGTCGATCCGTCTGACAAGACCGTTGCGGCCACCACGACGGACTACGGGACGACGTTTGTCTCGAGTATCTGGCGGGACAATGTGGTGGCCTGTCAGTTCCATCCCGAAAAGAGTCAAGCCGTCGGGTTGCAACTCATCAAGAATTTTGGATCGTGGCATGCATAGCCGTTAGGGGGTTAGACATGAGGGGTGAGGTGGTGAAAATACGAAACAAGCGAACCGTCGCCTTACGCCTGACGCCTCACGCGCTCGCGCTGACGGCTCTCGTGCTAATCGTAGTCGGCTGCAGCGGATCGAAAGTGACCACGAAATCGTCCGCGGAATTGCCGCGCTATCAAATTCGTTCCATCGCGCTGGTCCCGTTCACGACTCTCGCAACGCCACAGGTGAGGGACATAGTCGATCAGACCTTCTCGGTGCCGCCGGGGGCTCGCAGGTCTGATATGGCGATATCGGTGCCGCCGAATACCGAACAGCCTCTTCGGCAAACAGTCACAGTGCCGACTGGCGCTGGGGACATCGTCACGCAGTTACTGTGGAGCCGGTTGAGGTCAAGGCAGGGTGTGACAGTGCTTGCGCCGAGTGAGGCAGCGAAAGCGCTGGCGTCTCCGGCGACGTCGCAATCTTCCGCCGGTCAGTTACCGGAGGTGACGGTGGCAAAACAGCTCAAAGCGGATGCCTCGCTGATCGGCCAAGTGCTGGTGTACCAGGAACGAGTCGGGGGTCGCTTTGGCGCCAGCCCCCCGGCAACGGTGGGTTTTGAAGCCAAGGTCGTCGCGGCTGACGGTCAAGTCCTCTGGGAAGGGAATTACTACGAGAGGCAGCGGCCAATGACGGAAGACTTTTTGGGATTCATTCAACGGCATGGGGTGTTTGTCACGGCGGAAGAGCTGGCGATCTACGGGGTTGATCATATGCTCCTCGAATTTCCATTTGGAACGATAGAGGCGCGCTAATGCAAGCCGGTGGTTTGTATGCTCGTTATTCCAGCGATTGATTTGAAGGATGGCCGCTGCGTGCGGTTGCGTCAGGGCGACATGGCGGCCGAGACGGTCTATTCCGACGACGTGCCGGCTGTTGCGAGGCAATGGCAACAAGGCGGTGCGACGCTGATCCATGTGGTGGATCTGAATGGAGCTATGGAGGGGAAGCCGCGCAATCTTCCCCAGATCGAAGCGATCATTCGCACCGTGAGCCTACATATACAGGTCGGGGGAGGGATCCGGTCGATCGAAACTGTGCGTCGCTATCTCGGCGCGGGTGTGACCAGGGTTGTGCTCGGCACTGCGGCATTGATGGATCGATTATTCCTTGAGCAGGCCTGCCGGGAATTTCCTTGCCAGATTCTGTTGGGACTGGATGCGCGGGATGGCAAGGTGGCGGTGAAAGGCTGGACGGCGGTATCGGAGACCAAGGCGACCGAACTGCTTAAGGAGCTGGCAGGCTATTCCTTGGGCGCCGTTATCTATACTGATATAGCCCGCGATGGTATGTTGGGTGGGCCGAATCTGGCGGCGTTGCGGGAAGTGGTTGAGATGTCGTCCTTCCCCGTGATCGCTTCCGGCGGGATTTCGCGCGTCGAAGACTTGCGGGCCGTGCAGGCTCTCGGTCCATTGGTTGAAGGTGCGATCGTGGGGAAAGCGTTGTACGACGGCAAGCTAGATTATCGGGCCGCTCTTGCGGCTCTTGGTACTGAGTAAGGACCAGGCGTGAGGAATTCTTTGCTGACATTTTCGTTTCACGTTTCACGTTTCACGTTTCACGAGTTGTCATGTTGACCAAACGCATTATCCCCTGCCTCGATGTCAAAGACGGGCGCGTCGTCAAAGGCGTGAGCTTTGTGAACTTGCGCGATGCAGGAGATCCGGTCGAAGTGGCAACCGTCTACGATCGCGAAGGAGCCGATGAACTCTGTTTCCTGGACATCACCGCCTCTCATGAGAACCGTAAGACCATCATTGACGTGGTCGAGCAGACGGCGGCGCGGGTGTTCATGCCGCTGACCGTCGGCGGAGGAGTGAGAACGCTTGAGGACATCCAGGCGCTGTTGAAGGCGGGGGCGGACAAGGTAAGCATCAATACGGCGGCAGTCCAACGGCCTGAATTTGTGAAGGAAGCGGCGGAGCGATTCGGGACGCAATGTATCGTCGTGGCGATCGACGCCAAGCATCGCGCTGCACCGGCGGCAGGGTGGGAAGTGTTCACCCATGGCGGCCGCAAGTCGACCGGTCTCGACGTCGTCGAATGGGCGAAGACGATGGCGCAGTATGGGGCGGGTGAGATATTGCTCACGAGCATGGATCAAGATGGGCAACAGCAGGGCTATGACCTTGCACTCACAGCCACCGTGTCAGAGGCTGTGTCGATTCCGGTGATTGCGTCGGGCGGTGTGGGGAATTTGGACCACCTCTGTGAGGGATTCGTCAGGGGCAAGGCCGATGCGGTGCTGGCCGCGTCTATTTTCCACTTCCGGACTCACACGATTCCGGAAGCCAAAGCCTATCTTCGTCAGAAGGGAGTGGCGGTTCGATAATGGATGTGGGGCAATTGAAATTCGATGCGCAGGGGCTGATTCCGGCAGTCGTGCAGGATTGGCGGGATGGCACGGTGTTGATGGTGGCCTTCATGAACCAGGAGGCATTGCAAAAGACCGTCGAGACGAAGTCTGTGCACTTCTGGAGCCGGTCGCGCCAGACCTTATGGGAAAAGGGTGAGACCTCTGGTCACAGGCTGCAGCTCAAGGACCTGTTTCTCGATTGTGACGGTGATGCCCTTCTCGTGAAGGTCGAGCCGGTCGGCCCGACATGCCATACGGGGGAGCGGGCCTGCTTCTTTTCGCGTCTGGACTCGCCGGAGACGAAGACGTCCGAGTCCTGGGGCGGAATTCTCGAACGCCTCTACCATATGATCCAAGAGCGGAAGCGTCAGCCCTCGAGTGAGTCCTACACGTCCAAACTGCTGGAAGGCGGTGTCGATCGTATCCTGAAGAAAGTCGTCGAGGAAGCCGGTGAGGTGGCGATTGCAGGGAAGGGCGGGATGAAGGACGAGATTGTCTACGAAACGGCGGATCTGCTGTTCCATACCTTGGTGGCGCTGGGTTATCACGACATCACACTTCAAGACGTCTATCAGGAGTTGGCGACCCGATTCGGAAAGTCGGGATTGAGAAAAGGAACCACCTCATGAGCGAATGCCTCTTTTGCAAAATCGTCTCGAGGACCATTCCCGCAGCGCTCGTCTATGAGGACGATTTGGTGGTCGCGTTCGACGATGTCAATCCCCAGGCGCCGACGCATACGCTCGTCATCCCCCGAAAACATGTGGCCTCGATGGCCGAACTTCAAGATTCGGATGTCGGGCTACTTGGGCGTCTGATGCTGGCCGGCAACAAGATCGCAGCACAGAAGGGGATTGCCGATGCCGGGTACCGCTTCGTTGTCAACACCGGTGCACATGGCGGCCAGAGCGTGTTTCATCTTCATCTCCATGTGCTGGGCGGGCGCCATCTTGCCTGGCCTCCTGGCTAGCGCATTTTCACCACGTTGACAGGTTTCTTTTCCGTCTGTTACCCTAATCGGTCTATTTTACGACCACTTACGTTTATCTTTCTCACCGGTTCCAGGTGGGGAAATAGGAGCCGCGACTCCCGTGGGCCGAGGTTTGATTTCTGAAGACGTGATCAATCAGGTCAGAGATCGGGCTGATATTGCCGAGGTGGTTGGACATCACGTGAGCCTGACTCGGGCCGGCCAGAACTTGAAAGGTCTCTGTCCCTTCCATCAGGAAAAATCGCCCTCCTTTACGGTCAGCCCTTCCCGCCAGATCTTTCATTGTTTCGGATGCGGCGCGGGCGGCAACGTGTTTACGTTTCTGATGCGGATCACCGGTGCGAATTTTCCTGAGACAGTCCGTGAGCTCGGACAGAAATTCGGGATTGACGTACCGGACAGCGGGCCGAGCGCGGGGCCTCAAGCGGCACAGGCGAGTCGCCTTGAACCGCTCAATCGGGCGGTGACGGCGTGGTTTCAACAGAATTTGCGAGATGGGGTGACCGGTGCGACGGCGCGGGACTACTTGGCCAGCCGGGGCATTCACGCTGGGACGATCGAACGATTTGAAATTGGTTGTGCGCCGGCTGAGTGGGACGGGCTC
>JBGPVY010000238.1:0-4669 GCA_041491905.1 Nitrospiraceae bacterium
AAGATGGTAAGAAGGGCGATACCTTGGAGTTTTCGTTCGAAAATGGGTTAGCGGAGCACCCTTCACATGTGGTGTTTAATGGAATGGCGGGCGCGCTTGTCAAAAATCCTCTGACAGCCAAGGTGGGCGACACCATTCGAATGTTCTATATCAATGCAGGACCCAACCATGTCGCTTCGTGGCACATCATTGGCGAGATATTTGACAGGGTGTACCCCGAGGGTGCCTTGCTTAACCCTCCATTGCAGAACCTTCAAACCACCGTCGTGCCTGCGGGTGGCGCTTCCATGGCAGAATTTAAGGTCGAAGTGCCCGGAACCTATATCAATGTGGACCACTCAATCTTCCGCATTGCGAAAGGCGCCGTCGGCCTGCTGAAGGTAGAGGGTCCAGAGCAACCGGACATCTACAAAGGCCTGAAGTAATCCGCAGGCAGGTTACAAGGGTGATTTCAAACGACAGCGGCCCCAATAAGACAGTGGCGGTCAGGGCGTCGCGGTACTAAGAGTCGCTCCAACGTAACGCAATCAGCGAGAGGGAGAGGCTTCGCCTCTCCCTCTCCGTTTTAGGGTGGGTAGAGTGGATTGGGGAATTGCAGCGCTTGGCCCGCCACTCCTGCAACACCGTCAACTTCTGTTCGGTGCTCCACCGTCGCCATTGCCTGCGACCATTCTGGACAGATTTCACCGCGTGTCCATATCTCCCTCCTCGCTTAGAGGACCTGTCCACATTATAAGTGGGCCACAACACCCGTCGTCTCCGTGCTCGACGGCGATACCATCGAAGTTCTGCCTAACCAACACCCTGAACGCATCCGCCTCAGCGGCATCGACTGCCCTGAGAAAGGTCAAGCGCTATCATGCTGACTCAAGATTCGAATTGCGCATTGCGTAAGAGCCTGAATTTCGAAGCGCCCTACTTGAAGGCAGGGATGCTACAGATTGATAAAGAATTGCAGAAGGATGATGTGGTTGATTTGGTTGATTAGCGCCGGCTGGCGGTTGTTGAGTGCTTGCATTTGATAGCCAAGATCCATATTGAAGTGTTCCGTGAATTGGCGATGCATACCGAGAAACAATCTGTTTTGATCGAATCCTGAGTCAGGACCATTTCCCACCGCATTGACATTCACGAAAATTTCATCGCACACGACGATCGTCCACTCTGGGGCATCCGGTAGCGGAAAATCACCGCGCAACATCGTTCTGGCTCGCACGGCGGTACCATCCGAATTGTCTATGAATCGTTCTTCCAGCCGAGTACGACTGAGAACTTTGACGAATGGAAATTTGCGACGGTAAAGCAATTGCTGATACACGCGGTTTTCTTCGCGGAAACTAGGCTGATAATTTCCAACCCACGCGTATCCCTGCCACAGGGGAAAATGATCATTTAGTTTGTAACCGACAGCTGGGCGAAGAATCAGTTGATCTAACTCTGATATGTCGTCCCCGAATCGGGGGTTCACCTCCATGTATCCGATAAACGAAGATGAGAGGGGAAAGGTCAAATAGACCGGAGCCCATAGACGGAAGTCCTGGTTCACGGTTGAGTCAGCCTGGACCACCGAAACGGTGCCGTCAGCCAGGCTCCATGCCATCATGCCAGCCAATACGAACGTGAGGCCTGAAAACCGATCGCCTCTTTTGAACTGAACCAAACCTTCCCAATTCTCACTCCGATGCTAAGGCGAGCCCGTCCCTTTATAGCTGACATCACTGTAGATTTCAAAATGGATTCAGGACATCTGCTGATGAATGATCAAGACAAAAATGAGCAATGGCGGAATTCTAGGTAGCAGGTAGAGTTGACCACAAAAATGTAAACGCTCACGTGCGACTTGGCCAAATATCGAGAAAATTACCAAAGCCGTGGCAGTGCCGTTCCGCTACATGGGCACGGTTACCCCCTTAAACTTGGCTTCATGGTGTCTTGACGGATGGGTCTACTTCATTCATCTCGTTCGATGAAGCTCCCTGCAGCAGCCTACTCCGCCGAAGTAGCCACTTCGGCTACGTAGGCCCAACATCCTCGCAGCGAGCTTACGGGGTATTCGGCGAAGTAAAAAAAAGCCGATCCGCCATCCCGTCTCGCGACGGGGGCGGATCGGCGTCACGCTTGGACGTGATAAAACCCTTAGCTTGCCGCGGCCCTCGTAAAGACCGGGATGATGTTACCGGCAATGCTGTTGATGTGGCGATTACCGGATTCGTCCCAAGACATCAAGAGCCCTCCGAAGCGCTGATCCGGATCGTGGACCAAGTCCATCAGTCTCTGCACTTCCCAGAGCGAGTCTCTCGAGTCGAGCTTGATTTCTTTGCTTTCGCCTGGGTTGATCGGGGACTCATCTTCAAGATGCAAGCCGTCTTGCGCCATAATCTCCGCTGGGTAGGTCGGGTCCAAGTTGTTGTCCCTGCCGATCTTGTTGAGGAATCTGATGCCCGCCGTCGTGAACTCTCCGATCCTAAGGGGCTGCTCACCGCTGTTGGTGACCTGTAGGGTCATGCGCAGGGCGCGACCAGGAACGTCGTAGTCCGCGGCGAGTACCTTTACCGTGAGGTCCGACTTCAAATGAGTCGGTTGGATCTTTGGTTCACCCGCCTGGAGAGGGATGGTGTAAGGGTACATGGCGTCCGTCGTGAAGAATGCTATTCCTATCAAAATAAAGCACGCCGCTACAACGCCATAAGCCACTATGCGGTCGACCGGGTCATTCAGCAATGCGTCCCCCCCCTCTTGCGCCAGCACCCTGGCGCGAATGAGGAACATCGGTCTGATCGAGAACCAGGCTATCCAAAGGAACCCCATACCACCCCATAGGGCATGCCAGAAGAGTCCGGCCCCCAGGCCTACGGTCTCCGTATCGACGGTCCCTCCCACCAGCAGTTTCACCGGGTTCGTAAAATCTTTATAATTGCCTCCTATAGTCATGTAGGTACCAGGCCCGGCAATAGGGCCGGCCCCATTGACGGCCAACATCGGGTGGATGTGGTGACGACCAGGTATCCGGCCCCTCATCCTGATCACGTACTCGTAGTCCCCACCGAGCTGCATCGGGCCCGAGGTGAACATCGGTATTCCGTTCACTTTACTGCTGAGACGCGTGAACACCGAACTCGGGCTGCCTATGTTTATGAACGTACGATTGGGCTTGACGACGGCCCGCGGCCAGTCTTCCGATATGTGGATCTTGCCCGACATTATCGCTTCATCGTTGACGGCGGTGGTCATCGGATTCCACCTTGTGTCGTACCACTGGGCGGTACGCATCCGCAGGAACGGTTCCTGAGAGCGCTCCCCGTGGGCGGCAGCGGGAGAGGCATTGAACACCAGGGTGAGCCCCAGTGTCGCCATCCCGAGGGAGCCGATCACGCACAATTTAAATAAGTTTTTGGCGTTCATGATTTCCCTTCTGCTAATGTGGTTCCCGTAGTCCCAATAGCACCCGCTGACAATCTAGGTGCAACCCCGTTCGGCGTACCATGCCTGCGCGCAAAATCATCGGAACCGACTATCATGGTATCATTCATCCGTGTCCTTACGCCCCGTTTGCCTCTGACCCAAAAGTACGATTGGCCGACGAAGTGCCCGACTTGCCACCAAATGGTGAACATCAACATGGAGATGAAGGCAGAGAAGAACGCGGAGATCCAGACGGTGTGCCCGCCAAACGTGCGCAGCGACCCCACCTCGATGATCCGGATATACTCAGGTGTCCCGGTACGGACATAGGTGAACCCCATGTAGTCGGCCAGCGAGAGCAGCTGACCATCCACTACCAACGGCTGGTGGCTGTACCCGAATAGGGCATAGTTTGTCGGACCAAACATCATCGCGAACGCCCATACCCCGATTATCGCTGTTATTATCCAGGTCCGAGTCAGCAACAAGGTGCAATCGAGGATCAGCGCGCTGGCGACCATGGTGGCGGGCATCATAAAGTTCATCGGAAAGTTGGCCCACCAGTACCAGGCAAACACAATCGTGATCCACTTCCCGACGAGGAGCCCCGTGATGCACAACGTTGCGCCAAACGGCTGCCGGTAGAATGTCCAGAAGTAGTACATGACAGCCCCGGGGTATGCGACCTCCACTATAGGTGTCACCGTCATCCAAAACTGCCGGTCCTTCCAGTCGATCCAGAAATCCCAGTCTCCCGCAAGCAGGTCGAAGTGCATATGAAAGGTCGCGAATACTCCTAGATACGCAATCGGAAGAAAATACACCGCGTCTATCATTCTTGACAGTTTGACGCCTTCCGGCGGCAGCTTGCTGGCTTTAATAATTTCAGCTGTTCTAAACAGTGCCATTTGTCCCCTCCTCGCTCGTTCTGAACATCTGTCCCCTCCCTAATATTTCAACTGGCCGGTTGGGCCAACCCTGTTCCTCGTCATACAGAGCACGGGGCCAGCCCACCGAAGCCGACTGCACGACTTAGTACGGGATCACATGCAAACAGTCCTTGCTCTCGTTGTTCCAGACCACATCGCACAGGTTGGACATGCGGGCCACGATCTGCGCCGCCACCCCCCCGGTCCCGCCGAACAGGCCGCACCAGCCCAGGATCACGAAGCCCCAGTGCAACGGCGCGGCGAAGAGTTCATCGACGAACCAGAACGCATGGCCCCACTCATTGAGCCCCACATTGGGCAGAATCATCAGCGGCCCC
>JBGPVY010000248.1:0-4397 GCA_041491905.1 Nitrospiraceae bacterium
CACGAAATCCGCATCACCCAGCTGAAAAAGTGGATGCCGGAGGCCATGGCCATTTACCAGACCAAGCCGCCGGTGCCTGCGGCGCTGTTGCCGCCCGTGCAGTAAGTCGAGGCATTCGTGGTGCGCCCTTGAAAGCGCGGACATCCAGTCCTATAGTACTCTGGCGCGAGGGAGAAGACTGGGTGATCGCTTGGAGCGGGAACGCTCTGAGAGGAAAGTCCGGACTTCATGGGCAGGGCGCTGGGTAATTCCCAGGCGGAGCGATCCGACACCAGCACCACAGAGAACAAACCGCCGATGGCCAAAGCGACGGGATTCCAATCTTGTCACTTTGGCTCAGGTAAGGGTGAAACGGTGGGGTAAGAGCCCACCGCGGTGGTGGCGACATCACCGGCAGGGTAAGCGTCGCCCGATGCAAGGCCAAATAGGAAGACATCTGTCGGCTTTCTTCGGAGAGTCGGCGACCGGCTGGCCCGGCCGAGGTCTTCGGGTAGGTCGCTTGAGGTTCGAGGCAACTCGAATCCTAGAGAAATGATCACCCCCGCGTGGGAGCATATCCCAGGCGGGACAGAATCCGGCTTATCGGTCTTCTCCACCGCGCTTTTTTAATCGCTCGACGTAGCTCCCCTTCTGTCACTTTCCCTGCGAAGTGCTCGACCTCGTCGAGCAAGACGACGGGAACCCTCGCCCCATAACGTTCCGTCAAGACGCTGTCACCGTCGATATACACTTTTCTCGTTTCGATGTGGAGTTCTGACTGAAGTTGCAGCGCGATTCGGTACACGACCCCGCACAGATGGCAGTCTTCACGAGACAGGATAGTTACACGGACAGGCATGCTCATGGAGGCGCGATTCAGGGCCAGCGAGATGAAGCTGGATGGTATCATGTGGGGAGACAGACTGTCAGAGAAGAAGGCTCCCAGACCTGCCCTACTATTGACGGGTGGAAACACGTGGTGATAGGATCACACATCTTTCCCCCTGATTTTTCAGAACGTTCTGAGCAATCGTGGGAGTCGTGTCTGGTCTAAATTGGACGAGCCGCAGCGTAGCATAGTGTGTGCTGACTCCTTCGCCTAGTTCTCACTGGCGGTATGGAGGGAGGTTCAGTTATGAAACTCACCGGTGCTGAGATCTTCATCGAATGCCTCAAGCGGGAGGGCGTGAAGACCATTTTCGCGCTTCCCGGCGGGGTCGTTTTGAAGATTTTCGACATGCTCCACCAACAGAAAGACATCGAGATAATCTTGACGCGTCATGAGCAGGGCGCGGGTCATATGGCCGAAGGCTATGCAAAGGCCACCGGCAAGGCGGGCGTGTGCCTCGTGACGTCTGGTCCCGGTATGACCAACGTGATTACGGCGTTGGCTGATGCGTACATGGACTCCGTGCCGCTGGTCTGCTTCAGCGGACAGGTTCCGACCAACTTGATCGGCAACGATGCGTTTCAAGAAGCGGACAATGTCGGGTTGAGCCGTCCCTGCACGAAATACAATTTTCTCGTGAAAGATGTGAACGATCTTGCCGCGACGATTAAAGAAGCCTTCTACATCGCGACGACGGGGCGCCCAGGGCCGGTGCTGGTCGATATTCCTAAGGACGTGTCGATGGCGAAGGCGGACTTTACCTATCCGAATTCTGTGTCGATCCGAGGCTATAACCCTGTGTATGACGGGAACAAATGGCAGATCAAGCAAGCGGCTGAAGCGATTACCAAAGCCAAAAAGCCGATTCTCTATGTGGGCGGCGGCGTGGTGTTCTCCGGCGCCTCGCAGGAACTGTTCGAATTGGCCGAGATGACGCAGATCCCGGTGGACATGACGCTCATGGGCCTTGGCGCATTTCCCGGCGAACATCCATTGTCCATGGGGATGATGGGGATGCACGGCACCTATCAAGCCAATATGGCGGTGCATTACTCCGATCTTGTGATCGCGGTCGGCGCACGGTTCGATGATCGGGTGACCGGCAAGGTGTCGGAATTTTGTCCCTACGCCAAGATCATTCACATCGACATCGATCCAACGTCGATCCGAAAAAACATCAACGTCGATATCCCGATCGTCGGAGATTGTAAGGCCGTGTTACGCGAGTTGAACCAGATTCTGCGCGCGACGGTGAACGGCGAGCAGAAGGAACTCCGGAAGCCCTGGTGGGATCAGATCCGCGAATGGGAGCGAGATCACCCCTTGGCGTATCACCAGGAAAAGGACGGGCCGATCAAGCCGCAGCAGGTGGTGAAGCGGCTGTATGAGCTCACGAAGGGTCGAGACCCGATCGTCTCGACGGACGTCGGACAGCACCAGATGTGGGCCGCACAGTACTTCAAGCTGGCGAAGCCGAACCGGTGGTTGACCTCCGGTGGTCTTGGGACGATGGGCTTTGGATTCCCCGCGGCCATGGGCGCGCAGGCCGCCTTCCGCGATCGCCTCGTCCTCTGCATCGCCGGCGACGGCAGTATCCAGATGAACATGCAGGAGATGGCGACGGCGGTGGTCAGCAAGCTGCCGGTGAAGGTCATCATTCTGAACAATCGATTCCACGGGATGGTGCGTCAGTGGCAGGATCTCTTCTACGAAGGGCGTTATGCGTCCAGCTATCTGGGTACGACGCCGGATTTCGTGAAACTGGCGGAAGCATATGGCGCAGTCGGACTCCGCCCGAACAAGGTGGCGGATCTCGACGGCGTGCTGAAAGAAGCGATGGCCACCGATAAGCCAGTCATCGTGGATGTCCCGACGTATCCGTACGAGAACTGCTATCCGATGATTCCGGCCGGCGGCTGCAATCACGAGATGATTCTCGAGGATCCGCCGGAGCTCAAGAAGAAGCAGTCTCAAGCCGGCTTGGTGACGCCGGAAGACAAAGACACCGTGTTAACGGCGTAAGAGGAATAGAGCGTATAGTACATCGCTGATGGCACACACTTGAAGGCGCTGGTCCCCTGGTTTGGGGCATATGCTATCAGCCATACGCTCCTCGTATTTCCATGGAACATATTATTTCCGTGACGGTCGAGAATAAGTTCGGAGTCTTGTCCCGCATTGCAGGGCTCTTCAGCGGGCGCGGTTTTAACATCGAAAGTCTTTCGGTCGCGCCGACGCTCGATCCGTCCATGTCGCAGATGACCATTGTCACGTCTGGAGACGAACGGATCATCGAGCAGATCGTGAAACAGCTCAATAAATTAATCGACGTCATTAAGGTCGTGGATCTGAACGAGAGCGACTTTGTCTCGCGGGAGACGGCGCTCATTAAGGTGCATACGCGGCCGGAAGATCGCGCAGAAGCGTTGCGGATCGCCGATATTTTCCGGGCCAACGTCATCGATTCCACGCCGGCGACGTACACGATCGAGGTGACCGGAGATCCACGAAAAATTGAAGCGATCATCAACCTGCTGCAGCCCCTTGGAATCAAAGAACTCACACGTACCGGACGGGTTGCGGTTGCCCGCGAGTCGATTCGGTCGGCGGGTGTGCAGGCGAAAAAGATTGCCCGCGAATAGGCTCTGCCGGGCTCATCATCCATATCAGTTCAGTAGAGCGAACACTGTTGTTACCCAGGAGTGATCGATGAAGATCTACTACGACAAGGATGCCGATATTCAACAGATCCGGAACAAGAAAGTTGCCGTGATCGGCTATGGCAGTCAGGGCCACGCCCATGCGCTCAACATGAAGGAGAGCGGCGTGAGCGTTGTCATTGGGTTGCGCGAAGGCGCCTCATGGAAGAAGGCGGAGCAAAGCGGACTGAAAGTCATGCCGGTGGCCGATGCCGTCAAGGCGTCTGATGTCGTCATGATTCTCGCGCCTGACGAAGCGCAATCGGCCATCTATCGGCAGGACATTGTCCCGAATCTGAAGCCGGGCTCCTATCTCGCGTTTGGCCATGGCTTCAATATTCATTTTGGACAAATTGTGCCACCGTCCACGATCAATGTGTTCATGGTCGCTCCTAAAGGACCGGGCCATCTCGTTCGATCGGAATATACGAAAGGCAGCGGGGTGCCGTGCTTGCTCGCGATCCATCAAGATCCAAGCGGAACGACCAAGCAGGTAGGCCTTGCCTATGCCAGTGCGATTGGAGGCGGGCGGGCCGGTGTGATCGAAACAAACTTTCGTGAAGAAACCGAGACGGATCTCTTCGGCGAGCAGGTCGTCCTCTGTGGAGGACTCACGTCTCTCATCCAGGCCGGGTACGAGACGCTCGTGGAAGCCGGCTACTCCCCGGAGATGGCCTATTTCGAGTGCTTGCATGAAGTAAAATTGATCGTGGATTTGATCTATCAGGGCGGCATTGCCAACATGCGGTATTCCATCAGTACGACGGCCAAGTATGGTGATGTCACTCGCGGTCCTCGGATTGTGACGGAGCAGACAAAGCAGGAAATGA
>JBGPVY010000217.1:0-5185 GCA_041491905.1 Nitrospiraceae bacterium
ATGACCAGAGGACCAAAATAGTCTCCTTTGCCGGATTCATCGATGCCGATGCGTTCTACGGTCTGGTGATGAGGCTTGTCCGTCACAGGCGAATGGCCCTAGTAGAAAGCATTGGAGGGGCGCGGTAATCTAACAGAGCCTCGCAGGTCGGTCAATTTATCGAAACTCCATAGGAATGAGCAGCGGATAGGAGGGTGCGTGATGAAGAGAGTCATGAAGTCCTCGCAATCGGTGTTGATCCTGGTCATGGCGATCGGTCTCGCGGGGCTGGCCGGATGCGAGACGAATCCCTACACGGGACGGTCGCAGTTGTTGATGATATCGGTCGACCAAGAAATGCAGATGGGGGCGCAGGCCTACGGCCAAGTCAAAAACGATCCAAAAATGCACCAGGCGCAGGATCCGCGAGAAATCGAGCCGGTTCGGCGTGTGGCGGCACACATTATCGAGGCGGCAAAACGATCGAAATATGCCGAGACGGCAAACCAGTTTCAATGGGAAGTGACGGTCATCAAGGACGACAAGACGATGAACGCGTTTGCATTACCGGGCGGCAAGATCGCGGTCTACACGGGGATCTTTCCGGTTGCGAAGACAGAGGCGGGACTGGCGGCGGTTTTAGGGCATGAGGTGACCCATGCGTTGGCTCGCCATGGCGCGGAGCGGATGAGCCAGGGCCAACTTACGAATGCGGCGCTGCAAGTGCTTGGAACGGCAGCCGGAGCGGCAGGAGGCAATGCCATGCTGGGGCAAGCAGCGATGGCGGCTCTCGGAGCCGGTGCCCAGGTCGGTGTGTTGCTGCCCTTCAGCCGGAAACACGAATCGGAGGCAGACTATATCGGGATCTTGCTTGCCGCTGATGCGGGGTACGATCCCCGCGAGTCGGTTCATCTGTGGGAGCGAATGGAACAGTTGTCCGGTGGCAAGGGGCCGGCGGAGTTCTTGTCGACCCATCCAGGTCATGAAACCAGGATTGAACAACTCAAGAAATGGATGCCGGAGGCCATGGCCATTTACCAGACCAAGCCGCCGGTGCCTGCGGCGCTGTTGCCGCCCGTGCAGTAAGTCGAGGCATTCGTGGTAAGCCCTTGAAAACGCGGATATCCAGCCCTATAGTACTCTGGCGCGAGGGAGAAGACCGGGTGATCGCTTGGAGCGGTAACGCTCTGAGAGGAAAGTCCGGACTTCATGGGCAGGGCGCTGGGTAACTCCCAGGCGGAGCGATCCGACACCAGCACCACAGAGAACAGACCGCCGATGGCCAAGGCGACTGGATTCCAATCTGGTCACCTTGGCTCAGGTAAGGGTGAAACGGTGGGGTAAGAGCCCACCGCGGTGGTGGTGACATCACCGGCACGGTAAGCGTCGCCCGATGCAAGGCCAAATAGGAAGACATCTGTCGGCTTTCTTCGGAAAGTCGGCGACCGGCTGGCCCGGCCGAGGTCTTCGGGTAGGTCGCTTGAGGTTCGAGGTAACTCGGATCCCAGAGAAATGATCACCCCCGCTTGGGAGCAAATCCCAGGCGGGACAGAATCCGGCTTATAGGTCTTCTCCACCGCGCTCTTTTTATCGCTCGACGTAGCTCTCCTTCCGTCACTTTCCCTGTGAAAAGTTCGACCTCGTCGAGCAAGACGACGGGAACCTTTGCCCCGTAACGTTCCGTCAAGATCCTGTCTCCTTCGACATACACCTTGCTTGTTTCGATGTGTAGTTCTGACTGGAGATGGATCGCAATTCGGTAGACGACGTCGCAGAGATGGCAGTCTTCACGAGACAGGATGGTTACACGGACAGGTATGCTCATGGAGGCGCGACTCAGGGCCAGCGAGATAACGCTGGATGGTATCACGTGGGGAGTCAGACTGTCAGGGAAGGAGGCTCCCAGACCCGCCCTACTATTGACGGGTGGAAACGCGTGGTGATAGGATGAAATATATTTCTCCCTGATTTTTCAGAACGTTCTGAGTGATCGTGGGAGTCGCGTCTGGTCTATCGGGACAAGATGCGGCTTAGCGCATTCTCTTGATTCCTCTGCCAGCTTCTCTCCGGTGGCAAGGATGGAGGTTCTGTTATGAAGCTCACAGGTGCTGAGATCCTCGTCGAATGCCTCAAACGGGAAGGCGTCAAGACGATTTTTGCGCTTCCTGGTGGTGTCGTTCTGAAGATTTTTGACATGCTTCATCAGCAGAAGGATATTGAAGTGATCCTCACCCGCCATGAACAGGGGGCGGGCCATATGGCAGAAGGCTATGCCAAGGCGACCGGGAAAGCCGGGGTGTGCCTTGTGACCTCCGGACCCGGCATGACGAACGTGATCACGGCGTTGGCGGATGCCTACATGGACTCCGTGCCGCTGGTCTGCTTTAGCGGACAAGTCCCTACCAGCCTGATTGGGAACGATGCATTCCAAGAGGCAGACAATATCGGCTTGAGCCGCCCCTGCACCAAGTACAACTTTCTTGTGAAAAATGTGGCCGAGTTGGCGACGACGATCAAAGAAGCCTTCTACATTGCGACGACAGGGCGTCCAGGCCCGGTGCTGGTGGATATTCCGAAAGACGTATCCATGGATACGTCGGAATTTACCTATCCGAGTTCCGTCTCCATCCGTAGCTACAATCCAGTGTATGAAGGGAATAAGTGGCAGATCAAGCAAGCCGCTGAGGCCATGACGAAGGCAAAGAAGCCGGTGTTGTATGTCGGCGGGGGTGTCATCTTCTCGGGTGCGTCGCAAGAATTGATGGAGTTGGCTGAACTGACTCATATGCCGGTCGACATGACGTTAATGGGGCTTGGGGCCTTCCCTGGCGAGCATCCGCAGTCCATGGGCATGCTGGGCATGCATGGCACCTATTGGGCAAATATGGTCATGCACTATTCCGATCTTGTCGTAGCCATTGGGGCACGGTTTGACGATCGCGTTACCGGAAAGGTCTCCGAATTTTGTCCACACGCCAAGGTCATCCACATCGATATCGATCCGACCTCGATTCGGAAGAATGTCAATGTCGACATTCCGATCGTCGGCGACTGCAAGATGGTGCTTCGTGAGTTGATCCAGATTCTTCGTGCCACGGTGAACGGCGATCAGAGGGAACTGCGCAAGCCCTGGTGGAATCAGATTCACGAATGGCAACAGGCGCATCCTCTCGCATATCAACAAGAAGCGGATGGGCCAATCAAACCGCAATATGTCATCAGTCGGCTCTATGACCTCACGAAAGATCGGGACCCGATCGTTTCGACCGATGTCGGGCAGCACCAGATGTGGGCGGCCCAGTACTTTAAGTTGGCGAAGCCGAATCGCTGGTTGACTTCGGGGGGACTTGGGACTATGGGTTTCGGATTTCCCGCCGCCATGGGAGCGCAGGCCGCGTTTCCCGGCCGACTGGTCCTCTGCATCGCGGGCGACGGCAGTATCCAGATGAATATGCAAGAAATGGCGACGGCGGTGGTGCATAAGCTGCCAGTCAAGATTATCGTGATCAATAACCGATTCCACGGGATGGTCCGGCAATGGCAGGACCTCTTCTACGAAGGTCGGTATGCCTCGAGCTATCTGGAGACGACGCCGGACTTTGTCAAGTTGGCGGAGGCGTACGGAGCGGTCGGGCTCAGGGCCAGCAAGCCATCTGAGATCGATGCCGTCCTCAAGGAAGCGATCGCGGTGAATAAACCGGTCATCGTCGATGTGCCAACGTATCCGTATGAAAACGTCTATCCGATGATTCCCGCTGGCGGCTGCAACCATGAGATGATTTTAGAAGATCCGCCGGCCTTAAAAAGTAAGCAGTCTGGATCGGGGCAGGTGACTCCGAAGGATTCGGACACGATCCTCACGGCCTAACCGTCGGTGTTAGGAGTACAGATTGGGTATGGAACACATTATTTCGGTGACCGTGGAGAATAAGTTTGGTTCGTTGTCTCGCGTTGCCGGCCTGTTTAGCGGTCGCGGATTCAATATTGAAAGTCTCTCTGTGGCACCAACGCTCGATCCCTCTATGTCGCAGATGACCATCGTCACGTCCGGAGACGAGCGGATCATCGAGCAGATCGTGAAACAGCTCAACAAATTGATCGACGTCATTAAGGTCGTGGATCTGAACGAAAGCGATTTTGTCTCGCGGGAGACGGCGCTCATCAAAGTGCATACGCGACCGGAAGATCGCGCGGAAGCATTGCGGATCGCCGATATTTTCCGGGCCAATGTCATCGACTCTACGCCGGCGACGTACACCATCGAGGTGACCGGAGATCCACGAAAGATCGAAGCGATCATCAACCTGCTGCAGCCTCTCGGAATCAAGGAACTCACACGGACCGGACGGGTCGCGGTTGCCCGCGAGTCGATTCGATCGACGGGCGTGCAGGCAAAGAAGATTGCCCGCGAATAGGTTCCACCGGGCTCATTATCCACATCAGTTCAGTAGAACGAACACCGTTGTTACCCAGGAGTCATCGATGAAGATTTACTACGAGAAGGATGCCGATATTCAACAGATCCGGAACAAGAAAGTGGCGGTGATTGGCTACGGCAGTCAGGGCCACGCCCATGCGCTCAACATGAAGGAGAGCGGCGTGAGCGTGGTCATTGGGTTGCGCGAAGGCGCTTCATGGAAGAAGGCGGAGCAAAGCGGACTGAAAGTCATGCCGGTGGCCGATGCCGTCAAGGCGTCCGATGTGGTCATGATTCTCGCGCCTGACGAAGCGCAAGCGGCCATCTATCGGCAGGACATCGCCCCGAATCTGAAGCCGGGATCCTATCTCGCGTTTGGCCATGGCTTTAACATTCATTTTGGACAAATCGTGCCACCGCCCACGATCAATGTGTTCATGGTTGCCCCCAAAGGACCGGGCCATCTTGTTCGATCGGAATATATAAAAGGCAGCGGGGTGCCGTGTTTGCTCGCGATCCATCAGGATCCAAGCGGAACGACCCAGCAGGTTGGTCTGGCCTATGCCAGCGCGATTGGGGGCGGGCGGGCCGGTGTGATCGAAACAAACTTTCGGGAAGAGACCGAGACGGATCTTTTTGGCGAGCAGGTTGTCCTCTGTGGAGGACTCACTTCCCTCATCCAGGCCGGGTACGAGACGCTCGTGGAAGCCGGCTACTCCCCGGAGATGGCCTATTTCGAGTGCCTGCATGAAGTGAAATTGATCGTGGATTTGATCTATCAGGGCGGCA
>JBGPVY010000226.1:0-4921 GCA_041491905.1 Nitrospiraceae bacterium
GCCAAACTCGTCGATTTCGCCGGATGGGAGATGCCCATCCAATACAGCGGTGTCGTGGACGAGTACCATACCGTCCGTTCCCATGTCGGGCTCTTCGATGTGAGCCATATGGGGCGGGTGCGAATCGCCGGAACTGGTGCTGTCTCCTTCCTCCAACGAGTTACCACCAACGATGTCGGCAAACTCGCCGTTTCTCAAGCCCAGTATTCCATGGTCTGCAACGAAAACGGCGGTATAAAAGACGACATCTTCGTCTATCGACTCACCTCGGACGAGTTCCTATTGTGCGTGAATGCCTCGAATCGCGAGAAGATCCTGTCGTGGCTACAATCCCAGCTTGCCCAGGGCAAGATGGTTCGTCTCGAAGACCGGTCAGTCGAATTGTCCCAGGTCGCCGTTCAAGGTCCCAAATCTCGCGAGCTGCTCATGAGTCTTGGCGGGACGGCGCTTGAAGGACTCAAGCTCCATCATACGTGTGAATGCACGATCGGCGGCCTTTCCTGCTTGTTGGCCCGGACCGGCTACACCGGTGAACTGGGCTATGAGATTTATATCGACGCAGACAAAGTCGGCCACCTCTGGGGCCTACTCGTCGACAAGGGACAGGCCTGGGGACTCAAGCCGGCGGGACTCGGCGCGAGGGATCTCCTCCGGTTGGAAATGGGCTATCTGCTCTATGGCAACGACATGGGTGAAGACACGACGCCTCTCGAAGCCAATGCGGACTGGACCGTCAGTTTCCAAAAGGGCGGGTTCATCGGCAGCCAAGCGCTCCTGGCGCAGAAACAAGCCGGAGTCGCTCGCCGATTCGTCGCCTTCGAACTCGTTGAAAAAGCCGTGCCTCGCCACGGATTCAGAATCCTCGACCCCGCGACCTCCCACCCCATCGGCGACGTCACCAGCGGTAATCTTTCGCCGCTCCTCCAGAAGGGCATCGGGTTGGGCTATGTGCCTGCGCGGTTTGCGGAGCCCGGCAGTTCCATCCTGATCGAAATCCGTAACAAGAGCGTCCCCGCATACATCGTCAAACCACCGTTCTATAGAAAGCCCAAGAGCATATAGCGTATGGCTGATAGCACGGGCAAGACAAGATGAACCCCTTCTCCGTTTGTGCCATACGCTATACGCCATCAGCCATAAGCTCTTCATGACCAAGAACATCTACACAGGCATCGTCGTGAACTTGAATGTCGACACCGTCACGCTGCCCAACGGCCTCACGGTCGACTTAGAAGTTGTGCGCCATCCCGGAGCGGCCGCGGTGGTGCCGCTGAAAGATGATGGCACAGTAATCTTGATTCGGCAGTTCCGCCACGCGGCTGGAGGGTTCATCTACGAAATCCCTGCGGGGAAACTTCATCCTGGAGAGGACCCCACAGCCTGCGCGGCACGCGAACTTGAAGAAGAAATCGGATACCGAGCCGGCAGGCTTGAGCTTCTCTCCAGTATCTTCACCGCGCCGGGGTTTACCGACGAAGTGATCCATATCTACAAGGCGACCAGGTTGACGACGGGTCGGCAACAGCTCGATCGTGATGAGGTCCTCGAAGTGATCGAGATGCCTCTACCGGAAGCGATCAGGATGATTGAGACTGGAGCGATCAGGGATGCGAAGTCGATCGTGGGATTGCAAGCGGTGTATCTTCGAGGAAGGAACCAATAGGAAGCCGCCCAAAGAGTCTCCCACCAAGAGCGGGAGACTCCTCAAGCTAGCTAGCCTCGCCAAGAAAACTGGAATTACTTCTTTTCGTCTTTCTTCTTTTCGTCTTTCTTGTCCTTGTCACTGTCCGCATTGAGCATCTGGACGAACTTCGGCTTCTCCTTCTTGTCCTTGTCCTTGTCCTTCGGCGCATCCTCGGCGAATGCCGGAGCGCTGAACGTCACTGCCACTGCCACCGCCATGATTGCCATCAAGATACGCTTCATAGTATGTCACTCCTTGTTAGTGTTTGAAGATTGTGCCATTCATCGGCACCTCCTGGAGTATGCAGCAAGCTTGGTGCCGAATCATTTAAATCTATGACTCGCTATATTTATCAATCTGTTATGTATTTTCACTGAACTGTCGCTGAGGGCTTGACCTTCATTTTTCTGTGGCAAAATGGCTGAAGGCCGGCTAAACCGCCTCAAAGCCAGGATGGCACATCCCGGTCGAGACTGAAGCGACACACGTCAAGCAATGCCTCCCCCTGTGAAAGGCAACAGCAGTCACGATGAAGAATCAGGAAAAACATATGGCAGAATCGATGAGGAGAACTGTTGTGCGGCAGTCACGAGGGACTCTGTCTCGCAAACGGCTCACTGATCACATCAGGCCAGGAGTCCGGATCCTCTTCGTCGGCATCAATCCAGGCCTTCGTTCAGCACAGACCGGCCACCATTTTGCCGGTTACTCCAACCGTTTCTGGAGGCTTTTATTCGAGTCAAAACTCCTATCTGAGCCACTCACATACCAAGACGATTGGCGCCTGCCGGATTGGGGACTCGGCCTGACGAACATCATCCAACGACCCAGCGCGGGAATCGATGCGCTCAAGTCGAGTGAATATGCCATCGGACGGAAGAGGCTTGTTGCCATAGTACAACGCTATCACCCTCACGCGGTCGCCCTGCTCGGTGTGACCATTTACAGAACCCTCTTTCCTGGCACCAGAGGACAGCGAGTTAGCCTCGGACTCCAGCCTGCACAATTAGCCGGTGTGCGTGTGTTCGTCCTTCCGAATCCCAGTGGTCGGAACGCTCATTATTCATACAAAGCCATGCTTGGCGCATTCCAAGCCCTCCGCAAGGAAGCCGATTCACTCTGACCGAAAATCGTGCTATCTTCAGCCTTCACAGCGAAGACGTACCTCGTCGCTCGTGAAGCATCATTCGTCGCTCGATCCCGTTTGCGCTTCACCCTTCACGAGATACGCTTCACGGATTTTTACCATCCTCTTAGGAGTGCCAGATGTTACTAGACGGTAAAACAGGACTGATTATCGGTGTCGCCAACAAACACAGTATCGCCTGGGCCATCGCCCAATCGACGGCAGGCCAGGGCGCCCAGTTGCTGTTCAATTATCAGAACGAGCGGCTACGGGAGAACGTCGAAGAACTGGTCGCCACCATGCCAGGCGCGAAAGCCTTTCCCTGTGACGTGGGAGATGATGCGCAAATCGCAGCATTGATGCAGAGTGTGGGGAAAGAAACAGCGAAGCTCGCCTTCCTCGTCCACTCAGTCGCCTTTGCCCCGCGCGAAGAACTCACTGGCCAGTTCGTGAATACCACGCGGCAAGGATTTGCCACGGCACTTGACGTGAGCGCCTATTCGCTCGTCGCCGTCACCAGGGCCGCCCTGCCCTTGATGACCGACGGCGGCTCCGTCGTCACGCTCACCTACCTCGGAGCGGAACGGGTCGTGCCCCACTACAACGTCATGGGGGTCGCCAAAGCCGCGCTGGAAGCAACCGTCCGCTATCTGGCCCATGACCTCGGCCCCAAGAACATCCGCGTCAATGCCATCTCCGCCGGTCCGATTAAGACCTTGGCCGCCCGCGGCGTTTCCGGCATCAGCAAGATGGTCGATCACCACCGAGAGTTCGCACCGCTCCGCCGCGCAACGGAACAAGGCGAAGTCGGCGACACGGCGCTCTTCTTAGTGAGTGCTCTCGGACGAGGGATTACCGGAGAAGTTATCTACGTAGACGGGGGATATCATATTCTTGGATCGCTCGCTTCAGTGGAATAACGTGAAGCGTATCTCGCGAAGCGTGAAGCGCAGGCGTTGTCTCTCCGAGAGACGAGATACGAACGACGTATCACGTATTATTCGTCTAGTGTGCCCCTCAGCGCCTTCAACCGGCCTTGCTTTTTCTTACTCTCGATCCGCCTATTCTGTGAACCCTTCGTCGGCTTCGTGGCTCTGCGCTTCTTGCGCGGGATGGCCACGCTCCGAATGAGCTCGCTCAGTCGAGTGAGAGCATCCTCTCGATTCTGCTCCTGACTCCGATACTGTTGGGCTTTAATGGTGATCACGCCCTCTTGTGAGATGCGGTGATCTTTCAATTTTAGAAGCTCTTCCTTGTAGAACGGGGGCAACGACGAGGCGGCAATATCGAACTGCAAATGGATAGCGGACGAGACTTTGTTCACATTCTGCCCGCCGGCACCCTGAGAGCGCATCGCATGGATGTCGATCTCAGAATCGGGAATGATGACGTGTGAGGAGATATGCAGCATCAAGATCAAGGATGTTGAAAAAGAAATGCCGGGGCGGCTGGATGATCCCTTTGCTCGCGCATCCCCCACGATGAAACTGTCAACTATAACTTCTTGCCCTCCCTCAGGGTAGATCAACTCCGGAAGGCT
The DNA here is from genome assembly GCA_041491905.1 of Nitrospiraceae bacterium. Taxonomy (GTDB): domain Bacteria; phylum Nitrospirota; class Nitrospiria; order Nitrospirales; family Nitrospiraceae; genus Palsa-1315. The sequence goes on from JBGPVY010000226.1 coordinate 4,351, forward strand.
TGTTAGGGGGAGCTTACTGTAATTCTGGCAATCGATCGATGATTCTCAATCGCACTTCGTCGCCGACCTGCATCTGCACCATTTTGCTGGTGAGGCTTTCGCGAACCCGATGGGCATCCTCCATCTTAAATTGAATCTGTCCGCCACATTGCTCAACGAGGTGAAAGAGCAGCAAGTTCGTGATGTGCTGCAATTCATCGTCACTCGTGTATGCGCTCAAGTTCAAGATCTTGAACATCGGAGAGACTCCAGCTCAATCATCAAGCCGGCCATATTTATCACCGAATCTTCTGTTGTTCCACAATGACCCAAAGGGAGGGGGAGACTTGTCTCTACAATGAAGTGCTCACTCGCCTCTCACATCGGCTCACGCTTAATTGCACTGGCATTACAATAGCTTATAGGTGATGGGCTGTTCGCGGGCTGCAGTAACACTATTGGGGCCGCCAGCAATTCAATCAGGCTAAGGCCATCTTACGTTGTCTGGTGTTTGTTCTCATCTGTGGCTCCTTTCGCTATCGCTACCGTGGAGTATTCCACGAAGGGAGCCACGCTTCACAATGCAACGGAC
>JBGPVY010000219.1:0-5109 GCA_041491905.1 Nitrospiraceae bacterium
CTTCGGCTTTCTGTTCGGTGCAAAGATGTTCTTCTAGCCATCACGATATGCTCCTCCCCAACAAGGCAGGATGTCCGGTCACTTCGAACATCCTGCCTTTCTTTTGCGCGAGCGTCTTAAGGCAACGACGACAGCTTGAGGACCTCTTTGAAGTCTCTCACGCTACTGGACTGTCTTCAGATTGGAGAAAGAGGTTGAAAGGTGAACCGGGCTATTCTAGTCGAGTCTGCTTGCTGCGGCTCCAGACCATCCCTGTTTGTTCCTTTGAACTGAAACCATGCTTTTCGTAAAAGCCTGGCATGCGGGTACAGAGCCAGAAGAGTTCGACTTTCTTGAGGCGGGGGTGGTTCAAGATGCGCTGGACGATATCGGTGCCAATGCCCTGACCCTGGTAGGCCTTATCGACGATGACATCCCAGATGGTCGCTCGGTAGACATAGTCCGTTAATACCCGTCCAAATCCGATCAGCACGTCACTGTCCCAGGCCGTGACGGCCACATCGGTGTGGCGCAACATCTCACGTGCGTCCTCAAGGGTCCGTCCTTGAGTCCAAGGCGCTTGCTGGTAGAGGCGGACGAGCTTGGCTGGGTCGAAGTCCGTCTTTTCGGCAAAGGTGATGGCGGGCTTGAGGGTTGGGGGCATCTTGTACTAGATTATCTCCCAGTTACAGTAACAAAATCACGCGGAGTGTACGAGGAACATCATGACAACGCAAGTACGAACCTGCCCTAGGTGCGCGCAGCTGATGTGGCTGAAAGAAGACCAGTACGAACGGCTGGATGAGGAAACCATCCGCGGAAAGTGTCCTCAATGCGGATCGACGGTTCGCTTCAAGCTCGTATCACAAGGCGAAAACGCGGCCGGCCCAAAGATGGGGCATTGAACTGGAAATGTTGAGTGATGAATGTTGAACGATGAATTGATGCCTTCCGCTTCATTCAAAATTTAGCATTCACCATTCAACATTTTCCGGTTACATGCCCCGTCCTGCGCCGTCCAGCTCCGGCTTGTTGCCGGGTAGAATCTTATTCAGCGTGGATCGATACTCGCCTGTGCGCTTCTCATCGGTTCGTCCGATGTCGATTTCTTTATCTCGCTGCATCCGTTCCAGATGATCGAGCACCGAGAGAAGTGGATGGACGGAGCCGAGCAATCGACCAACCTCGAAAGCTTCCAGCGATTCCACAAATAACTCGTTCAGGCCTTTATAGGAAGTTCCGGTGCTCTGGCTCCGGAACCGAGAGACGATCTCCTCATACTCCTCGACCGCTTCAAACTTGGGCTTCACACCGGTCGGCACCACCGACAGATGAACGATCGGTGGCAATTTGGCCGCATAAATCTTCAGTTGAGCAACCAATCCACCCATCGCGTCCAGCACATCGGCAGTCTGCATGAACTCATCCTTCAAGGCGGCATGGCTTACGCCAAGTTGAGGGGCCTGTCAAGATTTTCGGGCACCGTGAGGAGGCGTGAGACCATCGAGGGCCTGAACCACCTGCTCCATATCGGATGGAAAAGGCTTTATATACTCCTGAAACTCACCGGTGGAGGGGTGATGAAAACCTAGGGTCCTCGCATGCAACATCACGCGGGGGATCTCGACGCCTTCTACCGTACAGACCTTCTTCCCGCCATAGGTCTGATCTCCCAGAATCGGATGGCCCAGGGATGCCAGATGGACGCGGAGCTGGTGAGTCCGGCCTGTGCGTGGGTACAAAAGCACATGGGCGCCCAGTTTGCCGAAGCGATGGTCGACCTTATATTCCGTCACGGATTCCTTGGGTCGCGCCGTGTGGGCAGAGAACTTTTTCCGTTCCTTCCTGTCACGGCCAATCGCCAGCTCGATCAACCCATGCCCTTTTTTCGGCACGCCTGAGATAAGAGCCTCGTACACCCGCGTGATCGTGTGATGTTTGAATTGAGCCGAAAGAGCACGATGGGCCTCGTCTGTCTTGGCGATCACCATCACGCCAGAGGTATCCTTGTCCAGCCGATGAACCAGCCCTGGCCGTTCTTTCCCACCGATCGTCGATACCGTACCGCCGGAGGTCTGAAAATGATGGAGGAGGGCATTCACCAGCGTCCCGGCCCAATGACCCGGCGCAGGATGGACCACCAGGCCGGCCGGCTTATTTAGGAGCAGCAACACGTCGTCCTCGTAGAGAATCTCGAGTGGAATCGACTCGCCTTTGAGCTCCAGCGGCTCCGCTTTCGGAATGTCAAAGGCGATCGTGTCGCCAGGCTTGATCTTTTGACTGGGCTTGACGACCTGACCATTGATTCGCACACGCCCTTGCCCAATCAACCGTTGCAAGGCTGACCGCGATAACTTGGGCTCACGATTGACCAGAAAGATATCCAGCCGCTTTGGCAGCTCACCGGCGGTCACCACAAACTCGGTCACCATAGACGATTCGCCCCACCACCACGTTCAGGCCACGCTACTGCAGCGCGAGGCTTAATTGCAATCGGGAGGCCTGCCTGGTCACCCACCGACAAGCCGATCCGATTGCCTCTCCAGTCGATTCGGACTATGCTGAGCGCCGCGAGGCTGGTCCGACGCCGAACAAGGAGATGAAATGATGCGATGGGTCAAAGACTGGAACGAAGGTCCGCTAACGGTTGATCAGTCTGTGGCCGATCAATCCGCACAATGGTCCGGACGGTGAGCCGGAAATGAAGGGGCTAGAATCTGTGCGTGAACATCCAGAACAGTCTGCCACCAGTACGGTCAAGATCGGCGATCAGACCTATTTCAAGGCCATCTACGCTGACCGCGCCGTCAGCCAATCCTGCGTCAGTTGCCACAACACGCATCCGCGCAGTCCGAAGAAAGATTTTAAGCTGAACGAGGTAATGGGCGGGCTCATGATCGAAATTTCGCTGGGAAGTAGAGTCTCCATGTATCACAAACCCATCAGGCAGAAGGTATCTGGAACTCGGCTCTTGGACGATCGCTTACGTGCTTCGAGCAATGAAACGCTCGATGATTGTGCCTGCGTCCTGTCCGATTTCTCGTTCGAGCACGCCGGCCAGTGAACGAAACGGCTTGGCCAAGGAGACGGGAGCTCATTCATTTACGGGTGCCATTCATCTCCTTGCGGACCAGTTCCTCGGCTTTCAGCCAGTCTTCCAGGTCGCGCTCCGCTTGTCGCCCTCGTTGCTCATAGAGTTCGTAGGCTTTCATCGCGATCCGTTCCCTCACCTCATCCGAATACTTCTGCATGGACTCAGGCTCGGGCGACAGGTTCCGCTCCTCCACACGCTGGGCGTCCGGCTTTTTGATCTTCATGGGCCTCCCTCCTTCGACGACGGAGTCTTATATCCTCAAAAACCAGTCGGCCTGTCAAGTTGCGGGGTCGGAGGGAAGCACTGGGGTCAGGGACTGTGACGTGAGACGTGCGAGGCAGGCGTGACGAGCGAGACGGGCCAAACGGGGCGAGCCTGATGGCCTCCCAACTGCGTGCGTAAGACAGTCATTCCAAGCTCGCTCTCTTTTCTCTTCACTAGGTAGCCTGGTTGATCCTCGAGTGCGCGCGTCCAACGAGGGGAGTCCGCGACTGCGCGTTGCGCGAGTACAGGAGATCCATCAGCCGTCATCCCACTTTCTGCTCCGGGGCAAGGGATCAGCACAGGCATCGTTCGAAATGCTGGTCGTGTGTGGATGGAGCGAGAATTAGGCGTGGCCAGTCTTGCGGGCGCGGTCGGCGATCTTTTTTCGGAGGCGGGCTTTTTCAAGACTGATTTCAGCTTCTTTGACCTCGGAGGGCAGGCCACCAGCCTTGAGATGCTGCTCGGCCTTTTCGAACGCAGCCTGAGCACCCTCCACATCAATATCTTCGGCCTTCTCGGCGATCTCGGCCATGATGGTCACTTTGGTCGGTGTGACTTCCGCATAGCCCCAGAGGACCGCCATGTGGTTGGTCTGATCTCCGATGCGATAGCGAAGCTCACCGATGTGTAACGTGGAAAGGAAATGACAGTGTCCAGGCAACACACCGAACTCACCCTCTGAGCCTGGCGCAATGACCTCATCCACCTGCTGGCTAAAGAGCAGCTTCTCCGGCGTCACAACCTCTAACAATAACTTCCCCGCCATATCTCTCCTGCGTGCTCATCAATAGGTATGAGCAGGCGGGATGCTCTGACGTGCGCGCATCGACCGAGCACCGTTTTATCGTGCGCGGTCTGCGAGCACAAGAGCGCCCGCCTGCTTATACCTTGATCCCCATCTTTTCCGCCTTCGCAATCACTTCCTCGATCGGGCCGACCATGTAGAACGCCTGTTCCGGGAGATGGTCATACTTGCCATCGAGAATTTCCTTGAAGCTTCGCACCGTGTCTTTGAGCTTCACGTACTTACCGGGCGAGCCGGTAAAGGCTTCGGCCACGTGGAACGGCTGTGAAAGGAAACGTTGAATCTTCCGTGCACGGGCCACGGCCATCTTGTCGTCTTCCGACAATTCATCCATGCCGAGAATGGCGATAATATCCTGGAGATCTTTATACCGCTGCAAGACGGACTGGACTCCGCGGGCCACCTTGTAGTGATCTTCGCCGATGACTTGCGGATCGAGAATACGCGAGGTGGAGTCGAGCGGGTCAACGGCCGGATAGATACCCAGCTCGGCCAATTGCCGCGACAACACGGTGGTCGCGTCCAAGTGGGCGAAGGCCGTGGCCGGCGCCGGATCGGTCAGGTCGTCTGCCGGCACGTAGATGGCTTGCACCGAGGTGATCGATCCACGCTTGGTGGAGGTGATGCGTTCCTGTAGTTGCCCCATCTCAGTCGAGAGGGTAGGCTGATAGCCGACTGCGGACGGCATACGGCCGAGCAATGCCGACACTTCTGAGCCGGCCTGGGTAAACCGGAAGATATTGTCCACGAACAGCAGCACGTCTTGGTTCTCTTCGTCGCGGAAATATTCGGCGACGGCCAGCCCAGTCAACGCAACGCGTAGACGCGCGCCAGGTGGCTCATTCATCTGGCCATAGACCAGCGCGACTTTCGACTTGGTGAAGTCCTTGGGATCGATGACCTTCGACTCCTGCATTTCGTGCCAGAGGTCGTTGCCTTCACGAGTCCGCTCACCGACGCCTGCGAA
>JBGPVY010000093.1:0-9418 GCA_041491905.1 Nitrospiraceae bacterium
CTCATCACAGGACGACTGGTTCCGCCGACCCAGGTTCCTTTCGCCGTGTCGAATTGTCTGGCCAGCCTCGCCGGATTACCTACGATCACAGAGTACGGGGGAAAGCTCCTCGTAACGAGGGCGTTCGCCGCAACCACGCTGTTGCGACCAATTACCAATTCGTCTTGATTACATACGATTGCTGCGCCGTGGCCGATCCAGCATCCCTGCTCGATTCGAATCGTGCCTCCGGGCGTGAGACCCTGTGCTTGAATCGGCAGGCTAATATCTTCGTAGGCATGATTGTGATCCATGATGAGCACGCAGGCCGAAACCATTACGTCACACTCCAGATGGATATTATTCTTGGCAGAGATTACACACTGGGCGTTAATGACGCAGTGGTCATCAATGACGATCTTGACCTCGTCTTCGGCCCCCGATAGGTCAAACGTGTTGACCCAAGCATTATTTCTGATAATTACGGAGTTGCCGAGCTTGATTCCCGGAGCCACTCGCCTGCTCAACACAGTCGTATAATGCATTAGCAAGTTGCTGCCTTTGGATGCAAACGGATATGTCGCACTTACCCATAGACTATAGAGCTTGGTGATGACCCCGGAAAAAAGGTTCAGCGGGTCTTCAAAACGGGCGCTAGGCTTGCGAATAGAGACAGGCATAGTTCAGTCTTTCCTTAATCTTGGGGAACCCAAGGGCCGCACAGTCCAACAGACTTGCTATCGGCGAAAGCTAATCGAGATCCAGATGCGCCCGCGAATCGCCCGGACATTGGACAGGTTCCTCCGCCTAGTCGTAATTTGCGAATTCGCTCGGTATATTCAGCAGAGGCGCCCATTGCTCGAGAGCATAAACAAACTCATAAAAACGGGGCTCCAGCGAATCGATGTGGTGCGACGTCCCCCACAACAACCAGCTTTCGACGCTGTGAATCTCCTAATTCTAGGATGGATTTACAGTCATGCGGAGGGACGTTTGCATGTAGTTGCTTTGAGATGCACCTGACGGAGCTCCTGCGTTTGGCCTTCGCTCCGACGGTCCTCAAATATAGTGACCATGAATTCCTGTCAGGGGGCGACTCCTGAACCAGTGGTATCCTTCCGGAAAATCGCATGAATAGAATCTCCGCCCCCCACGAGAGGAGCCAGGGCCAGGAGAAACCGCAGAGCGGTCATGCGAACCAACTTTCGTGCCACCCTCCAGGGAAGGCTCGCCTCCCCTCGATACGCTACAGGTGTTCGCTGAATCCCCAAGGTGCGGAAAACATCATCCCACACATAGCGCAGGCTGGTCCCCACGGCAGGATTCCGTCGCGTTTCGAGCGACACCTCCCGGAGTCCCGCCGATTCGGCGAGGAACTTGAGTGATGCTGGCGAGTAGTGGAACAGGTGTCGCGGCAACTCCAGCCCGTGCCAGTAGCTTCCAAACACGCGCCCCTCAGCAGAGTCCACGTTGGGTACGAGGACATAAAAAATCCCGCCCGGCTTGAGCCACTCTGCCACCTTCGCCATTACCCGTCGCGGCTCATATAGATGCTCGAACACGTCGAAACACGTGATCACGTCGAAGCACTCCGGGGGGAATTCAGCATCGAGGATGTCTCCTACGAATACGTTAGCGCCGCTTTTTGCTTTCGCCTTTTTTGCTGATTCCGCAGACATCTCAATGCCGTACAGATCCCAGGTCTTGCCGCAAAGAGATCGCAAAAACGATCCCGAGCTACAGCCAAGATCGAGGAGCGCACCCGACTGCTTGTGTAGCGCCAGCGCCGCATTGCGGTCCCGCCAACGCCCCAGCGAGCCCTCACCTGCAGCCGAGATCAGTCTGTCATATGCATCCGTATAGTGTAGGTGCATTTCGTTAGGTTTGGGCGGACGGCTGAGCCACACGAGCGAACATGCCGGACAACGAACAAGAGTGTAGCTCTGTCGCCTCCCGTGAAACCTGTCGGGGGCCTGCAGCCACTCCTGCGCGCCCGCTTCCCCGCAAACAGGACACAGCTCCGGACCGTTGCTTGTGCCGGGCCCGCCCTTGCGATCCCCGACCGAAACCGGCGCTAACGATGAACTAGTGTCCATAGACCTTCTCAGACGATTCCTGACGAATCTTTCATTCTTTCTTGGTGGTGGCGCACAGTTCGGAGCGCCAGGCGGGGACTCACCCATGTCAGCAGCCATTTCACCACCACACTAAAGTTTGGATCCATTTGTACCGCTTTCGAAGCGGCTTCGCGCGCCTTCGCGTACTGTCCAGTCTCCAGATACCAATTAGCCCACCCGCTGTGGACCGAGCGCAACTGCTCTCGAACGAGCTTGCGGATTTTCCTCGGCAGGCCTTCACTCAAGCGCATGAGCCCTTCGAGCCTGAGCTGACTACCCTGAAGCAAGAATTCCGACTTGTTCCAATGTGAGCTCACTCCCACATGGCGAATTTCCGCGGGCGATCGGTCGAACCATACGAGCGGACGGTTGACGTAACAGAAGCCCGTGAGCATAGCTAACCGGAACATGAATTCACTGTCTTCGCTATACAGCAGGTTGGGATTGAATCCTCCCGTTTTTCTTACCACATCGGCGCGTGCCAGGAGAGCGGACAGGTGGATGACCATACCTGCGCCCCCTGGTCTCACCAGCAGTCTCAGCACATCCGTGTTGACGCCCATCGTTCCTTCATGCCGATAGCTCTCTTCAGCCATTTGGAATAGGGTCCGTGTTTCCGGGTGGTTGAATAATCGGGTGTCTGTATAACACCCGCCGCACTGGAGGCCAAATCGCTCCAGGGCCTTGAACTGCCACTCCAGCTTGTCGTTCTTCCAGAGATCATCGGAGTCCAGGAAAGCGATCCATTCGCCCCTTGCTTCCGCGATTCCTTTGTTGCGTGCCACACTGACGCCCTGATTGGCCTGGGCGAAGTAGCGGATTCGGTCGCCGTAGGTCTCCCCAAGTATCTGGCCTGTGCCATCCGAGGACCCGTCATCCACCACGATGACTTCGAGATCTGTGAAGCTCTGGGCCAAGACACTTTCGATGCCATTCCGAACCTTATCTGCTCGGTTATAGGTCGGGATAACGACGGATACCTTGGGATTCATGAAACTCGCTCCCTGCCGATTTGCCTGCTTTGCTCCCAAACTATGATTTGACGCAGACGCCCTCTCGAGCTTGGCCGCTCTCGCGGGGCGCTCCTGCTCTGTGGGCCGCAATCGTATCGCGATACGCTTGAAGGAGTATTCTCCCGGCTGCGGTCCACGTGATCTCGGGGGCGACCTTTAGGGACGCAGCGCGTAGCCTCTCCAGCAGCGCGCGATCTTCATGCAGCATGGTGATGTGCTGGCTTAGAGCTTCGACGTCTCCCACTTTATGCATCATTCCTGTTTCCATATGGCTGCAGATTTCGGTACAGGCTTCCGAAGCGAGCGGGACGCATCCGCACCCCATGGCTTCCGTGATTACGAGACCGAACCCTTCCTCGATGCTGGGAAGAACCAGGATGTCGCTTTTCCGCATTAGTTCTGGCACGTCGTTCCGGTGGCCCAGGACGCGGACACTGGGATGCGAAAGCATCGGTGCGAGCTTCTCCTCGTAGGCCGGCAGGAATTCCCCGGCAATCAGAAAAGTCCCATCTTTCGAGGCCGGAGACTGGAGCCATGCATCGAGGGCATAGTGCAGGCCCTTCCGCACCGCGCACACCCCCACAGACAGCATCGTCAGCCCGCGCTTGGGGTCCCGCGGCTCGTCGCTGGGATAGTACACCTTCTCGTCGTACCCGTAGATGTGGCGGGCGAGCTGTTCTTTCGCGAATCCCTTATCGAGAAAGGTCTTCACCACAAAATCCGATGGGCAGAGGAGACGGGTGGCCAGCCTATACTCCTCTTCCTCCTTGCGCAGCTTCTCCGCGTTGTAGGCGTGCTCATGATCCGGCGGCAGTGTCACACCCAGACGCTCGCACTCCTTCTGCACAACCTCCATGGCAAAACGTGTATGGGCATTGCATCTCTCCAGCACAGTGGGGATTCCCAGTCGCGCCGCTGTCTTTAGTGTTTCCAGCGCCCCCAGGGGCCACGTGTGGATGATGTCAATCTGTCCCGCAAGTTTCTTAAGCTGGCGGGCCACAATGTGGTCGTGTAAGGCAACCGCGCGCATGCTGCCGAGAAGCCTGTACGGGATCCGCAGCCTCCCTCTCGCAAGCGTCGGGCAAACCCTCACGCCGGGAGGTACCGGTCTGGAAAGGGAGGCGGGAAAAACGAGGAGGTCTGCTCCCGCAGTCGCGAGGCCGTTCACTTGCTGCCAGGCGGTATAGCAGATCCGATCCGCCCCCAACCTGAGGGGAAAGCTGTACAACACCCGCACGCACTCGTTTCTGTCGCTCATTATTTTCCTTGAGGCCCTTCTGGACTGTTTTTCTTTAGGAGGTCAGGCCTTCAGCCATGGCATGGAGCGGTCTCTTCTTCCTGTGGAAAAGCCGGGCCGTGCTTCTTGGTTTGCTTCGCCGAGTGGCAGATGAGTCCCCGCTCCGCCGGGAGCGGATGCGAGCTGCCCCTGGCCGGGCGCCTCCACGGCTTGGATTGCCGCCTGCCTTGCCTCGAAGGTTGCCACGGAGATGCACGCCACCAAGGGGAAGAAACCCATAATTAATTGCGCCATATAGTTAATCCCGAAATGTGCCACCACAGTGGCAAAGAGGGCTGAACCCAGGCACCAGAGGAGCCATTCCTGCCCGTGGTCCCCGTTCACCTGCTTCCTTGCCGTCCCAATCGCTCCGAAGCTCCGTTTAAAGATCGCGATATAGAAAATCAGGGTCAGCAGACCCCCTGTCAACGCCACGGCAACAAACTGGTTGCAGAGATCCCACGCACCCCATCCCCAATCGTTGTAAGACTTGTACCCAATAATCCACCAGTCGCTGAAATGCCGTATGGTCATGTCCACCAGCCTGTAGCGCTGATCGCCGGACGAGGAGCCGGTCAGGTCGATCCGCGCGATCAGAGCCCAGACGGGCGCCTTCATCACTAGGTGGAGTCCCACTAAGATGATGACCAAACCCCAGCGAACCAGGCGCATCCACTTGCGCAAAGGCCAGAAGGCAAGTCCCAGGATGCTCCCGCCAAGGGCCAAATACGACGTGCTCGAGTACGACGTGATCACCATGGCCGTGGCCCCGGCAAGTCCTGCGCACGCTACCATCCGGGACTTTCCTTCCGTCCACAGCCAGAGAAACAGGGGAATCAAGACGCCGGCGAAAGCGCCGGCGTAGAGACAACCTAAAGTTCCCGACGAACGTATGTGCCCGTCTCTCACTGTCACCGCAAGCGGAATCCCTCCCAGCAGGCCGAATACGTTGATATGACTGATTTTCTCGTTGATCATGCAGACGCCCTGAATCACGCAAATCGCGGCCAGCACCTTGATCGTGCGCCGGATTGCCTCGCCGTCAGGAATTAGAAATCTCACCACCAGGTAGCCGCCCAGGGTGTCCAGAATATCCCCCAGGCCTTTGATAATTGCCTGCGTCTCCATCCACTGGAGACAAAAGGCGATTACGGCCGACACCGACCAGAGCACCACCACCAAGTCCACGGCGTTGAATCCCCCCGGGTACCTGCCTCCCGATGACGACTTCCGGGAACTAGCCATTCGAGCCAATCCCGCCAAAATTAGGATGCGCAGGGCCGTAAAGTGAAAGCCCCCCAGCACCAAGACTTGTCCGACCGGGATCGTGAAAAATACCAGCAGGAAAGGCACAATCACCTTCCTGCGCGGAAGGATAAAGATCAGCACGATGGCGATCAACAGATACACCGCTACCAGCGGGTGAATCTGTGTTTCGGCCGCGCCGCCTCCAAATCTAAGGTGTTCAGGTTCCATAGGTCAGCCGCTAGTTTTGGGTCGCCTCTTTGGGTGTTGCATGGGCGCGCCAATGCTTCTTGATTCTTTGCAGGAGGTTGGTGCGCGCCAGCGCTTTCTTGATTGTCTGATCGATCCCCACGATTGAAGACCTCACCAGGTTGAGGCTGATTCCCTTCAACGACGGCGCAAAGATGTACTGGGCAATCTCTCGCCATCTATGGTTGGAAAGGACTTCTTTGTATTGGGCGTTTCCCGGGCCAAAGTCAACCCCGGTCACACCCTCGCGGTTACCGTCGCAGAAGTCTTCGATGACCTTTGTTATGAGGAACATCCCCGGTGAATACTTCCCAAGTTCTGCGTCGTACGCCAAATAGTCGCTTCCAAACGTCCCCTGATTCATGTCCCCGATCCAGAAGGCACGCGGGCGCTCCGAGACATAAAGAACGTAAGCGCGCAGCCAACCCTTTTGGGCCTTAAATCGCAATTGATCTCGGGTCTCCGGGCCATCCATGAACCCTACTCCCAGGCCGCGCTGATAGGACGTCCTCGCTACTTGCTCTACGTCCTGTGCCATGGCGTCAATTTCTGCAGGTTCACGGAAGCACTTAATTCTAACGTCTCCGCCAAAGTCCTTGAGCAGTTTCTTTTGCTTGTTCTTCACTTGCCACCTGGCTCCGGATGACAGGCCCCGATAGAATTCTTCCACAGTGGCCGGCAGCGTGATGGCGAAATGCGGCTGCGTGATGCGGACGTAATCACGGCTCAGCAGGCCGGGCTTTTTCATGGCCAGCCTGCGTAGGTCTGATTCCTGCCTGAGGAAATTCATGTAAGCGACGTCGGCTTCCCCCTGGGAGAGAGACCGGAGAATTTCGCTCACCATCATGTCGAAGTTTTCGTTTGAAGGGGTACCCCGGAAGGCTCCATATACAAAACACATGATTTGAGCCCGGAGATTCAATTGGAGGTAGCCCAGCCTGCAGCCGATGCGCCCGCGGTCAATCCGTCCAACCAAAATGGCGTCCGGCCTTCCGTCACGATAGGCCACTAGTACGTGCGGGCGCACTGTTCCTGGATTTGACCCCAAAAACGTCAAGTAGGAGTTCATCTCAGAATCGCGGTTGCCCGGCCAGGATTCCCAGACTTCGCGGATTTCTTCGAGTTCGGGGATTGCTCTTAGGGTCTTAACGAAAGATTGGGCGGCCATCGGAGCTGCTGATTTCCCCACGTTGAGATGATCTTTCGGCAATTAGAGACTATTGGGCAGCGACTCTTGAGAGGAGACGTTCGAACGGTTAGCTCATTCCACTGCTGCAGGAATCCAGAGACCTTATGAGACTGACACTGCACAATTCCTTGAGGCGCTCCGGGGCGGCGAGCTTGGTTTCGACTAGTGCAACGCAATGCATTCTGCAGGATTCGCGCCGAATCGCTAGATTTGAGATGATTCGAGAGCCTCGAGGTCAAATGTTGGGAGTGGACTGGGTTAGCGACGACAATCTCCGTCAGCAAGACGTCGGCAGACTCACTGAACCGAGGCCACAAGACCCGTGGGCGGATTCGGACCGGAAACCTGCGTTCCACCGGATTGATATGCCCCCCGATCCCACGCCGAGCTTGCGGGTCGAGCAACCGCAGTTCGCGCCGGATAGACTGCCGTGTGATTCGCGGCGTTGTAGCTGACACCATAAGTCGTATCGGATCGGCAGGCTGTCGCGGCAGCCGATAATCCCGCAGTCGAGAGTGCCGTGCAAAAAGACTGCTCGTTTGTCGCGGCCCCCACGGTTGGCGAATTAGCCGCTGTGGGCGAATAGGCGAATGTCTGGGCTGCTGTGTAACCATCCGTCGTCGCCGTGGCGTGCGTCATCAACAAATTCGTCAGCGTAGTCTGGGCGTAGGCGCAGGACGGGTCATAGGGAGATGCCGAATTGAAGATGTAGTGGTTGTTGGCCGCTGTATATGGATTCGCAGCGCCGAAGCAGCCGCCGAACATGTTGGTTTGGGCATCCTCGAAGGTGTTGTTAAAGAGAATTTGCGTGCCCGTGGGATTGCTGTGATTTGAGATATTGATGTACTCGATGCCGCTCGTAGGTGTGTTATAGAATACGTTGTTGAACAAGTAATCGGTGCTGCCTACGGGCGGAAGAAGCCAGATTCCAACAATTGAGTTAACTGGGCAGGAACCCGAGTCGGTGATGATGTTGCGAAAGACGTTGTTATACAGCGCATTCATGCCAGGTGCGTCCCCGTTCGATTCCAAAAGATTCGGATGGGCATTACTGTCCCCCGGACAATACCAGTGCTCCAGCAGGTTATCATTCCAGATGTGAAAGCCGTTCGGAATCCCTTGAGCGGTGTAGCGAAACACCGACTGAGAAACGATGTAGCCTCCATTGTAGATAAGCTCAAGCCCTGCGGGATCGGAGTCCGAGCCGTCCACCACAATCTGAATGAATTGGCCTAGTCCAGTAGTGTTACCGTGAATGGCTCTAAGGTTAAAACAATAGCCCGTTCCTCCCGAGCAGGAAAACTGAATATGTGTCCAACCGTGAATGTAGATATGCTCATAGATGTTGTTCGTTGCACCAGCTTCTTCGAGGTAAACGTCTCCACCGTTGCCGTTCAAAATTTTCGAGCACAAGCCAGTCAACTCGAAATTGTCGAATATGATGTGGCTCGAATCGGCGAAAGTGGTCAAGTAATTCTGCGCTCCTACTTGATAAGTGCAACTAGCAACAAAATCAGCGAACACTCTGGGATTCGGTGTCAACGGATTGTCTGCTGTGAGAATGGGACGCGACCAAGAGCCGCCAGAGAACCAAGTAGGGTCTACTCCGTAATAGATGGGAGGACCACTTGATGCGCCCTTGTTTATCGAGGACAAACACAGACCTGCAGAAGTAGTACCATTTATTTGACAATTAGCCACTACTCCCGCGTAAGGTGATGCGCTCGAATTTCCGAAGTGCCAAGTATCGCCACCACGGAATATAAACCCAAGTCCAGCAGCGGGAGTCACACCCGCACAGGTATTTGAGCAATTCTTCATCCCCGGCGAGTGAAGCCACGGCATTGCTTCGCTCGTCCCAGAGTTCGTATCAGCCCCTGCTGCTGAGATGTAGAAACAGCTTGTCACACCGAGGCTTGAAAGTGTGACGAGAGAACCGGAGGCATTGAGATAATTCGCGCCAGTGGGACATGCCCCGCCTGCAGCGAAAGCACTTCCGGCAGTGAGAAAGCAGGCCATCAAGATCGCGGTGCGAAAAAGCCTTGCCATTTAGAAGTCCCCTTGTCCAAGTTGTATGCACCGCTCAAGTTACACTGAGCGCCACCTTGGCTACTACTGGCCTAGAGGCCAGCTTTAGTACAGGGGCGAGCGATTCGTACCGGACAAAGTCAACCCCCAATCGAATCCCCTAGCATTCAAGAAATTCCACCAGCAGCCTCTTTTTTGTCACAGCCCATGCAATTCGCCGTCCCCCGAAAGCCACGGCGGGAACCGGAGGGCGAATAATTATCGTTCCCACCGACTGGCAGAACCGGAGGTGCGAATCCAGATCCTTCACCTCATAACACAA